>JBHPJW010000235.1:0-2003 GCA_042567505.1 Fibrobacterota bacterium | reverse complement strand
GTCCTTTTCCTCCAGTCTGTTTTACATGCTTATATTCATGCCTGCACTCCGAGGATATGGTCTCTTTGTATTCCACCGAGGGCTTGCCGGCTGTAGTAAGGATATTGAACTCTGTCTTCAGCCGGTCTATTATTATTTCCAGGTGCAGTTCTCCCATTCCCGCAATAACTGTCTCTTTTGTTCGTTCTACCTGGCGAATGACAAAAGAGGGATCTTCAATAGCCATTTTACGCAGGGCCAGATGAAGTTTTTCCTGTTCATTGCGGCTACCGGCAGCAATCCTGATGCTTAAAACCGGTTCAGGTACTTTTACTGATTCCAATAATAGGGGCGCCTCCCTGTCGCATAGGGTATGGCCTGTATGGGTTTCTTTTAAGCCGATTAAGGCCACAATATCTCCCGGTCCCACCTCTTTCAGTTCTTTTCGGTCTTTTGCCTGAATCCGCAAAATGCGGCTGACCCGTTCTCTTTTTTCTGTGGTACTGTTGTAAATCATATCACCTGACTTCAAGATGCCTGAATAGGTACGAACGAAAGTTTGCTGACCGACATAAGGATCGGTGATAATTTTAAATGCCAAACCAGAAAACGGGTCTTTTGAAGTGGGCTCCCGCCGATGTGTTTTGGAGGGATTGTCCAAATCCGTACCGCAGACCGCCCCTTTATTTAAAGGGCTGGGTAAATAATCCGTCACAGCATCCAGCAGTGGCTGTACTCCAATATTCTTGTAGGCAGACCCGCAAAAGACAGGTGTAAAGAGCGAACGGATAACGCATTCCCTGGTGACGTTGTATAAGGTCTGTTCGGGAATTGGTTCTTCTTCCAGGTATAAATCCGCTAATTCATCATCGTATTCAGCCAGATATTCAATTAACACAAGGCGCATCTTTTCAGCCCGGGGCAAAAGATCCGGGGGAATTTCCATTTCGGAAATTTCCCCTCTGGGAAACTGGTATGCTTTCATGGTAATCAGGTCAATAATGCCCAGCAAGTCATCCCCGGAGCCTATTGGTATTTGAAAGCAAACAGGATGCGCTTCCAGGACTTTGTCCAGTTGTTCAACCACCTGAAAAAAATCAGCGCCTGTACGGTCCATTTTATTTATAAAAGCGATTCGAGGTACATGGTAACGATCTGCCTGGGACCAAACTGTTTCGCTCTGGGCCTCAACTCCTCCAACCGCGCAAAATACGGCAACAATACCATCTAATACGCGCATGGAGCGTTCCACCTCAATGGTGAAATCCACATGGCCCGGAGTGTCTATAATGTTGATGGAATGGTCTTTCCATTGGCAGGAAATGGCCGCTGAGGCAATAGTAATTCCCCGTTCCTGTTCCTGTTTCATAAAATCCATGGTGGCCTGGCCGTCATGGACCTCTCCCATTTTGCGTGTGATTCCGGTATAAAAGAGAATTCTCTCGGTAACTGTGGTCTTGCCGGCGTCTATATGAGCGGCAATCCCTATATTTCTCGCTTTAGCTATTCCCATGTATCATTTCTCACTTTAATCCACATTTCTAGTTTAAAAAGGCTAATCCGTGTTGTCCGGTTAAATACACTTGCTGTAGCCTTAACTTCTTAAAAAACCTTGAGTTAGCATATTTTATTTCTGATAGGACAACAGGATTACCATGATTTGTAAAGAAAATAATCCTGTTGTCCTGTTAAACGAACACTTAGAAGCTTTACTTCTACAGTGAGAGTTACGCAGAGCCAGATTTTATTCTGAAATTTTAACCGGACACTACTGAAAACTAATAATAGATAACATTTAAAAAAAAAGGCGATAAATATTCTTAAGGGGTCGGAAAGCAGGTAAACCTTCAGGGATTAAGCACCCTCATAGAACCAGCCTCCATGCCATTCCTAAAACTGATAAGCATGTATATTCCCGGTGGAAGCGTTTGAAGATTGTCGCCGGTACCGTCCCATACCGCCTTATGAAAACCACGGCCATAATGGTTCGATGAATGGTTTGAACCAGGTAAATTACCACATGC
>JBHPJW010000234.1:0-2007 GCA_042567505.1 Fibrobacterota bacterium | reverse complement strand
CTATCCGGCATTTTCCCGCCGGGACCTCCTTAAACTGGCTCATGGGCGTTTCTCCCCAGTATTTGCCGTTTACCCTGATGGTGGCAAAGGGCGGGGCGGAATTGATGCGGATCTGTCCGGTCGGCTTTTCCTCAGGCTCTGGGACGGGTTTGGGCTTAGGTTTGCGTTTTGGCCTGGGCTTGGGTTTTGGTTTGGGCGGAGGCTCTGGTTCGGGCTTAGGCTCGGGCTTTATTTCCACGGTCACTCTGGCCACGGCCGATTTTTCCGCGTCGGCCTTGGATGTGGCGCTGATATAGGTCCTGCCTGTTTTCATGGCCTTGACGGTTCCGCCCTTCACCGAGGCGATGGCGGGGGAAGAAGAACTCCAGTCCACGGACTGATCAGCTCCGGCCGGCAGAATGGTGGCTGTCAGCGTTCCTTCTTCTCCAAGGAATACGGTCATGTCCTTGGAGCTTAAGATAACATGCTGGACGGGACTTTTCTTGTCGTCCTTCTTATATCCCGGCAGTCCCTTCCATAATATGCCGGCCAGGACCAGGATGGCGGTAGTCATGATAAATCCAGTCCAGATAACAGGGTTTTTATAAGCCGGCGTGGAAATGCCGGTGGCTGTCTGGGGTTGCCGCCCGGGAGCCGGAGTACCACTGAACGGACCCGGGGTTCCGGACCCTGGCGCGCCATGAATGGGAGTATCCAGGTCCAGCCTGGCGCCGGGCGACAGGGGGACTCCGGAAGGGGTCTGACCGGGACCGGCAGGCCTGGATTCCACCATGGTGCTCTCCTGCTTGATATTAAGCCCCTTAATAAAGTCTCTGGCACAGTCCTGCAGGTCTGTCACGCCGGATTTGCTCAGGTAAGTCTTCAAAGTGGATGACAGCCACCTGGGTCCCTGTCCACGGTCCGCCGGTTCCTTATGTAGAAGCGTCTGCATAAGTTCTATGAGTTCGGGATCGACGTCCTTAATCTGGTCAAAAGCCGGAGAAGGCTGGTGTTCGCAGATATTCCTCATGGTGGCTGTAATAGTCGGGCCGGAAAAGGGCAGGTTGCCTGTCAGGCAGTAATACAGCACTCCTCCCAGTGCCCACATGTCTGTCTGCATACTGGGCTTTTTCCCATCTATCTGTTCGGGCGACATGAAGTTAGGTGAGCCCAGAACAGCGCCGGTGGCGGTCCTCGACTGCTCGTTGGCGAGATGGGCTATCCCGAAATCCGCGATTTTCAAATAGCCTTCGGAATTAAACATAAGGTTTTCCGGCTTAATGTCTCTGTGAACTATGCCCTTTTTCTCAGCAACAGCCAGCCCTTCGGCTGCCTGGCACACAAAACAAGCGGCGATTTTTGCAGGCATGGGACCGCCCTCCAGCACCGAGCAGATAAATTGGAGGGTTTGCCCGTCCATATACTCCATGACAATGAACTGCCTGCCGTCCTGGACCCCGTAGTCGAAAATCTCCACGATATTGGAACTGCGAAGTGAAGCGACGGTTTTGGCTTCAGTGGAAAACCGCTCCAGCAATCCGGCGTCCGAAGAAAGATGGGGCTGCATGACTTTTATGGCGACCAGCCGGCCCAGGGCCGGGTCTTCCGCCAGATAGACCGAAGCCATGCCGCCTTCCCCCAGTTGAGAGACAATTCTGTATCTTCCGTATTGCATTACTAAGAAATTATGGTTTACTCGTTAGTATAGTATCCCATAAAATATAATTTATCAGCAAGATTCAAGTTGAACAGGTATGATCCCGATCACATGAGTACTCAATTATCCATAACCGTGGTTTCCGGCGCCCAGTCGGGGAAGGAAATTCCGGTCTCCCAGCCTGTCTCTGTTGGCAGGAACTCCTCCAATTCCCTTTGTTTCCAGGGAGCTGAAGCCAGCACCGTGTCTGGATTTCACGCGGAAATCTCCTTGCAGCAGGGGAGACTGCTCCTCACAGACAAGAACAGCACTAATGGGACCTTTGTCAATGGCCGGCGGGTGGCAAGCTGCGAGATAGTTGCGGGGGACGT
>JBHPJW010000233.1:0-2010 GCA_042567505.1 Fibrobacterota bacterium | reverse complement strand
GTATTGATATTCTTTTTGTTACATCTAGCTTAAACCTTGGTGAATTAATTTTAGCCGTTACAACGACAAGGCCCAGCATCTCATCCACCATGGGGGCCAATTCATTGGGAATCTGGGGATAAATATCCAGCGCGTCCACCACGTCCGACGTCTCCAGGCCCCGGGCACTGACAGGTATGCCCAGGTTGTCCAGGTCGTCCCGCTGCTGTGAGGTAAGGTCTTCAGCGGGGACCAGTACTTCGGGTACCAGGCTGCTCAGCAGGATAGGATTATGTTCTCCGGTGGGAATAACGAACCTGAACTGCAGGTCCTGGTCCGCATTTGCCGAAACCGGCGCCAGGCCCATGGAATCCAGATCCAGCACTATGGACGCCTCCCCCAGCTGCCCGTAATTGGTCACGGAATAGTTTAGGGCCAGTTCCCAGTCAATAGTGTAGTCAATCCCGGCATCGTGGAGCTTGAGATCCACAGTCAGGGTGTCCCCCGGTGCCGCGTCGGGCCTGTCCACCAAAAGGGCCAGGGGCCGGATCTTCTGATCCTCTATCACGTTCTCGTATTTCTCCGGGAAACTGGCGCAACCCATAAGCCCCATACCCAGGGCCCCGGCCAGCATTGCAAAAAGGTTTCTCATTTCTGTTTCTCCTTACCATGTAAATCATTTTTTAACAACGAAATACACGAAAAAAGCGAAAAGGTTATTTCTTTGTTTTTTATAACATTGTGCCGAAGGCACACTAACTTTAAAACCCAATACTCCATTACTCCACTACTCCAACCATTACTGATAATCATGTTCATACTGTCCAAATTTTTACTGGAATCTTTCACTCTTTAGTTCCTTAGAATTGCGCGCTTACGCCCAGGGAAGGCAGAAAGATAGCGCCCACAGTCTCCCTCTTGGAGCCGTCGTAGTTATAGTCATAAAACTCGGGACTGTTGTAGAAGAAGTAGTTCACGTTGCGGAAGTCCAGGTAGGTGGTGAGCATCCAGCTGTTGAACACAAACTTCTTATCCACTCTCAGGTCCAGCTGCATGAAGGGTCCCATCCGGTCGGAAAACGCCTCTCCCATGTTGGCCGAATAATCACCTTCGTCAGAGTCGTATTCAAATTCGTTCTCAGTATAGGAAAGCAGGGGCGTCATGGGATTCCCGGTCACGTAGCGCAGCCTGAATCCCGCTTCCCAGGTCCGGAACAGGCGCCAGCTGCCCAGGAACTGCAGGTTATGGGTCTGGTCATATTCGCTTACCACCCACTCCTCCGGGTCCCAGTTATCCACGCCGGCATTGCCTTCGGTAAAGGCGTTCGGGGCGCGCCGCTCGCTCCGGGAAAGCGTGTAGCTTATCCAGCCGAAGAACCTCTTTCCCCGGTCATGGCGCAGCATGAATTCCAGGCCGTACATCCGGGCCTCCATGTCCGGCAGGAAGTTGTACTTCACGCCGGTCTCGGGATTGATGCTGTCGGTGTAGTTGGGAACGTCCCACTGGGTGTTGTAATATCCTTCGGCCTCCAGCGAGACAAGGTCCGATACCTTCCATTCATGGCCTAAGGTATATTGCGCGGCCTTGGTGGACGGCAGGTCAGGGTTTCCCCATGCCTCATCAGTTGACTGGCCCCAGGGCTTGGGGAACTGGCTGTAGGTCCCGGCCGCTCCCTTGAGTGTGAGGCCGGGAACATATTCATATCGGCTTGTAATCCGGAAACTGGGCTGTCCTTCTTCTATGTCGGCATAGTAGTCATACCGGATGCCAGGTGTGATCTGCCATTGGCTGATGGGCCGGTATTCCAGGTTGCCATAGGCCCCCATTACTGAGAAATACTGCTCATCCTGGCTGGCCAGAAAACCGGTAGCCCCCATGATGTCCAATTCATAATCATAACGGCTGAACATCACATCCAGCCCGGACCTGAATGTAACGCTTTTTACCGGCGAATAACTCAATTCGTCCCTGAGATATACGGCATAGCCTAACATGTCCCAGCTGGAATAACCGAACATGCTGCCGTCTTCA
>JBHPJW010000232.1:0-2021 GCA_042567505.1 Fibrobacterota bacterium | reverse complement strand
GTGTGTAATGGCTTCTGAAGCGCTTGAAAAGTTTTCCCTGTTCAAAATCTTCTGAGACCCCGGCGGCCTTTGCGCAGCGGACCATCAGGTTCTCTATGCCCCCGCCCACCGCGGCGGTCACCGTTTCCATGCTCTGTTCCGGGAACCCGTATTCTGTCAACACATGGTTCACGGACGTTGTGATGTCACGTCTGGTGTCCACCAGGGTCCCGTCCAGATCAAATACCAGCAGCTTTATCATACCCGGCAAAATAGCAATTATATTTAGGGTATGAATACTTCCCTGTTCTGGCTGGGCATGGTGCCAATCATCGCCTTTGTGGTAGTGGATGCCTTTGCCGGCAAGCGCAAGGCCCTGGCAGGAGCTCTTATCATAGCTGTGGGGGAACTGGCCTTTACCCTGATAAAGTTCGGGGCCCTGGATTACCTCAGCCTGCTGGCCTTCGGACTGCTGGCCCTGTTTGTGGGGATATCCATTAAGACCGACAATGATTTCTATTTCAAAATCCAGGGGGCCATAGTCAACATCATCACCGCCCTGGTGCTGCTGGGAGGCCAGTACCTGTTCAAAAAAATCATCCTGCTGGATATGGCCGTAAAGTATATAGGCCTGGACAACATGGTAAATATGAACCCTGTCTTAACCGAGGGCGCCATCATCCGCATGCTTTCCGCCCTGAACTCCCAGCTGCCCTGGTGGCTGCTGGCTCACTCGGCCCTGACAGTGTGGGCCGCCGCCCGCTGGAGCAAATGGGCCTGGTTTACGGTGCGGGTGCCGGGCTTTTACCTGATGCTTTTTGCGGCTGGACAGATTGTAGGGAAGAGCGTGTTTAGAGGCTAGGGAATCCAATTCGTTCTCGTCGTCGTCCTCGTCCTCGTCCTCCTTAGCAATACTTCCGGTGTCTTAATAATACTCTCTGCCTTCCGGAACTCTCCCGAAACCTACAGAGAGTAGGCCGAAGAGGATTCTTAACAGGTCGTTCTAACGGAATTTATTTCTGTTTTTGAGGCCTCTATTTCGACAACGAGGACAAGGACGATTAAATCAGCAGCAAATCCCACTGGGACTCCAAATTAATTACTATTACCATCATGACCGAAACCCTCACACCCGAAAAGCTCTACGACGTCCTTAAAAACGTAAAACTGGGCGGGAATGTGTGCCAGTACAACATGGCCCGGTGCGAGGACTTTGCTCCGGTGATAAACGAGATCAATGAACTCAAAAAACAAAAAAACGCTGTGATTCTGGCACATTCCTACGTCTCCCCGGAGATTATCTACGGGGTGGCTGATTTCAGCGGGGACTCCTATGAGCTGAGCAAAAAGGCCCAGCAGAGCGACGCGAAAATTATCGTGTTTTCCGCGGTGAAGTTCATGGCGGAGACCGCCAAAATCTTAAATCCGGAGAAGCAGGTGCTGATTCCCACCACTTTTAACGGCTGCACCCTGGCCGACTCCATCACCGGAGAGGACATCCGGCTGCTCAAAACGGAATATCCGGATTACACCTTTGTCTGCTATATCAACACCTCAGCCGAGGTCAAGGCCGAATGCCATGTATGCGTCACCTCCTCCAATGTCTACAACATCGTGGAGGCCGTCCCCAACGACAAGATCTATTTTGTGCCCGACCGGTTGATGGGCATCAACCTGTGCGAAGAAATTGAACGCCGCGGCATTAAAAAGAAAATCAAGCTCCATTCCGGCGTATGCTACGCCCATGAGCAGTATGATTCGGACATGATAGAGTATATCCGCATGCAGTTTCCCAACGTCAGCGTGCTCAGCCACCCCGAGTGCAACGCCGGCGTGCTCAAGCATTCCGATTACGTGGGCAGCACTTCCCAGATGATAAACTACGTGAGGCAGAACCCGGCCGACGCCTATTTCATGCTGACCGAATGCGGGCTTACCGGGCGGCTCCAGCTGGAATTCCCGGAAAAGAGCTTCGTTGGCTCCTGCACGCTGTGCAAATACATGAAAGCCAACCAACTGGAAGACATCCTCCGGGTGCTGAA
>JBHPJW010000231.1:0-2026 GCA_042567505.1 Fibrobacterota bacterium | reverse complement strand
CGCCTCCTCAAGGAGTATCCGAAGTATCCCGATATGCCCAAGGTGCTTTTCAGAATGGCTTTTGTGCAGAGCATACAGGGCAATGATGACGTGTCCTTTGATTATCTGAAAAAGCTGGTAACCAAATATCCTGATGACGCGTTGACGATTCCCGCTTATCTGAGGATGGGGGAACATTGGCTTCTTCTGAGGAAATATTCCGAAGCCATTAAATATTATGAAAAAATCCCAGCTGATTACGGAGGGGTCGAGGCCGGGCTGGCCCTCTATCACAAGGCGGAATGTTATTACAACATGGCCGATTTTGAGAAGGCCGCAAAGGTCTATTATGAATATGTGGTAAAAGCGGAAAAAGGCATCATCAAAGCGGATTTAAAGGATGAAGCTATGGAATTCATGGCCGCCTGCTGGGCGGACATGGAAAACGGCGTTGATGTCGCCCACAAGTTCCTTAGAAAAAAAGGCCATCCCTGGGAAAAGGACCTTTATTTTCAGATGGGGGAGAAGAATCTTGCCCATGACCGGCTGGAGGAAGCCCGCAAAGCTTTCAGGTTCCTGCTGGAGCTGGATCCGAATTACGCCAAAGCCCCCATCGCGGACATGGCAATTGTGCAGACACTGGAAATAGAAAAGAGGCCTGACGAAGCACAGGATGCCAGGGTTTCCCTGATAGGACGCTACCGGGCCGGTTCCGAATGGGAGAGGCTTAATTCAGCTAATTCCGGGCAGATGGCTGAGGCCAAGAAAGCGGTAAAAAAGGCCATGTTTCAGATTCCCATATATTACCACGTGAAAGGATCAAAGGATAAAAAGAATCCCAACCTTGAATTACTGAACCAGGCGGAACAGAATTATCAAAAGTATCTCGTCGAATACGGCGAGTCTACCTGGGAAGTTTACGAAGTGCACCAGAATCTGGGTTCAGTATATAGTTTGTTGAAGCAATATTCAAAAGCTGCCAGAGAGTACCACTGGTGTGAACAGGCTCCGACCGATAAATTCGGCAAACTTCCCGGGGAAAAGCGGAAAACCATTCTTACCAGGGCGGACGCCGCTTACAACCGCGTATATATGCTCGATCTGGACCGAGAGAAGGCCCTCAAATCCGTGGGCGGCGATAAAGTCAAAGGATACACTCTTCCCCAGACACAGGCGTACTTCAAGGGTGTAGAGTCATATATGGCCAGTTTCGGGAAATCAAACAGTGCTCCGGACGTCGCCTATAATGCCGCTTTGGTGCATTATGAGGCCAAAAATTATTCCCAGGCCGTCAGTTCGCTGCAAAAGCTGCTGAGTAACTTTCCCAATCACAAACATTCCAATCTAATCAGGCGGATGCTGGGACAGAGCCTGCTGGAAGACGGCAAATACGCAGAATCAGAAAAGGTGTTCAATGATTTGCTGGGACGTACCAGCAAGTCGGACAAAGACTATAAGGAGATCCAGCTTTCAGTGGCGTCGGCCATTTTCAAGCAGGCTGATGAAAAGAAAACTTCCGGTGACAATGCGGGATCTGCGTTACAGTACTTGAAAGTTGTTAAGTCTTTTCCGAAAGCGGATATCGCCGACAAGGCCCTGTTTGAAGCGGGCATACAATTTGAGGAGGCTAATGATGTTCCCAACGCAACGCACACCTTTTTACGCATCCATAAGGAATATCCTAAATCGGAATTGAAAATTAAGTCTGTCTTGCGTGCTGCCAGCGTCTATAATAAAAAGGAAGACTATAAATCAGCCGCCAAGACATTCCTGATTGTCCGGGACAGGTTCCCTAATGACTCAGCCGCTTTCAATGCCATAGGCTGGGCGGCGGAAGCGTATGAGAAAGTTCCCGATAAGGTCATGGCGGCCAGAACATATGAATCGGCGAATGAAAAATTTCCCAAGCATATCAAGACGCCTTCCTTTATTTACAATGCGGGACAGACCTATGAAGAAACCAAGGACTATGGGAACGCCGTCAGAGTTTATGGGATTCTGGGAAATAAATACTCCAAGAGTAATTTTGCTGTTGAGGCTATGTTTT
>JBHPJW010000230.1:0-2033 GCA_042567505.1 Fibrobacterota bacterium | reverse complement strand
TTTCCCCGGAGTCAGAAACCTGAATCAGGCCACTGATTTTTGACGACGAGGACGACGACGAGGACGATTATACTGTTCCGTCTCCACGCCCCCTCAGGGGGACGGGGGGCAGTCCTCACACCTATATCACCCCACCCACTTTCTCCTTCACTCTGGCAATAAACTTCCCCGCTTCCAGGAACCCGACGATGCGGTCTACTTCAGTGCCCTGGCTGTTTATCAAAATCAGGGTGGGCACGCCGATGACGGCGTACTTTTCTATCAACAGGTTCTTCTGGGGATGCTTGTCCACATCCACGGTCAGCAGGAGGAATTCGCTAAGCAAGGCCTTGACTTCGGGATGGGAGAAGGTTTTCTCCTCCATTTCCCGGCAGGCCGCGCACCAGATCTGGCTCTGGAAGTCTATTATGACAGGGCGGTCTTCGGCCTGGGAGAGAAGTTCAGGTGAAAAAGCCTTCCAGTCAGCCAGGGCGGCCGGTGTTGACGTTTCCGGGCGGGAGGAGAAGGAAAAGCCGGGGCCCAGGGCCTTGGCGAAGAAATTAATACCGACAAGAATTGCAATCAGGGCCGCGGTCTTAATCAGGGCGGCCAGCAGTTTGGAGGTGTCGGGCATTTTGCGGAAGGGATTCACGTAAAAACCAGCGTACATAAGGAGCGCGCCGAATATGACCAGGTAGGCTTTTTCCCCGATGATGCCACGCAGATAATAGTTGGCCAGGGCCAGCAGCACGATGCCCAGCACCTTTTTCACGTCCGTCATCCAGTTGCCGGACCTGGGCAGTTTCTGCACCATGCCGGTGGAAACTCCCAGCACCAGGTAAGGAAGGCCCATGCCCAGGGCCAGGGTGGCGAACATCCACAGGCCGGTGAACATGCTTCCTTTTTCCGCCACATAGATGATAAGGGCCAGGATAAAGGGGCCGATGCAGGGTGAGGCCAGGATGCCCGCGAACAGTCCGCCTAAAAGTCCTCCCAGGTACCCCCCCGTGTTGCTGGCCGCGGTGGCCCTTCCCATCAGGGTCATGGGCAGGCGGATCTCAAACAGGCCGAATGAGGAAAGCGCCAGCGCGATAAAGATCCCTGCGATGATCATCTGGGCCGCCGGGGTCTGCAGGGTGGAGCCGAAAAGCTTGCCAGAGAAGGCCGAAACCACTCCCAGTGCCGAAAAGGTGGCCATGATTCCCAGGACGTACAATGAGGCCATGGTAACGCGGCTGCCCAGAGAGCGGCTTCCCTGACTGCCGAATATACTGATGGTTACCGCCATAAGGGGATACACGCAGGGAGTGAGGTTGAGCGCCAGGCCCCCTCCCAGCAGAAACAGGATCAAAAGGAGCAGGGGCTTTTCGAAATCAGAACTTTCAGCCTGGGTTGTGCCGGCCGGACTTGGTTTGCCGCTCCCGGAAAAGTCCTTTAACACCTGCTGCTTTCCAGCTTCTTGAGGTATTAACCGGATCTTGACGCTGGTAGGGCGCAGGCAGATTTTGTCGCTGCAGGCCTGGTAGTAGAGCTCTGCTTCCAGGGAGTTTAGATCAGCTCCTGGCCCCTGTTTCCATATGGAGGTCCTGGCTTCAATTTTACCCTCATACATAGACAGTTCTTTTCCCATGACGGGCACCAACTTCTTTACTGCTTCTGGGAATTGGGGAGGTCGGAACCCGAGTCCCATTCCTTTTATGTCCAGGCGGGTGGGAATCAGGAACTCGTCTTCGGGCTTAAGGGAGTTAATGTGCCAACCGTCTGCTATGGTTATCCGGACCGTCACTGAGAGTGTGTCCGCGTGCTCGAAGCTCTCAGGGCTCAACTCCAGCTCCAGCACGGGGGGCTCCATGTGAGTCTTGCCGGTGGCAGACAGATCTGTTGCCGGGAGAGGCAGCGTCAGTATAAAAGAGGTCAGTATAAGGGAGGTTTTAGCAAACATGTATTTTCCTCAATGATAGTTCTTCTTATTTTATCTGAGTTTTTTTTAGACAGGATAACAGGATAACAGGATAATATTAGCGTTAAACGGAATTTTTAAAAGATCGGTTGAA
>JBHPJW010000023.1:0-40024 GCA_042567505.1 Fibrobacterota bacterium | reverse complement strand
AAAGGCCAGGAAAGACAGCATTACCGGTCTCATGAAAAAAATAGCGCCGAAAGAAAAGAAGCTTTTAATAGGATTGGAAAAAGCCAGGAAGGATAGCATAGTCCGGGTTGAAAAAGCCCGGCAGGACAGCATTGCGCGGGTTGAAAAAGCCCGGCAGGACAGTACGGCTCAGGTGGAAAAAGCCCGGCAGGACAGCATTGCCGGAGCGGAGAAGGCCCGAAAGGACAGCATCGCTTTGGATTTAGAAATCCGCATAGAAGAAAAATTCGCTGCCAAACCAGGTAAGACAGAGGTATCAAAGACCGTAAAAGAAACCGCCCCACCCAAAAAAACTAAAAAAGACAGCCTGGCCCTGCTTGAGAAGGCCAGAAAAGACAGCATTGCCGCTATTAAGGACGAGAAGCAGAGGAAAAAAGCAGAGGAACAAGCTTTTCGGCAAAAGATCACTTCAATAATTAAAATGGAAAAGGTTCCACTGGATACAGCATCCCTTTTGAAAGGGATTTCTCAACGACTTGAGAAAAAGCCCGGAAAGGCCAGGCTTCTGGAAGCCAGGGGGATTTTATTCTTTCTCATGAAAGATTATAAAGAATCCCAGAATACCTTAAAGAAACTTAAGCGCTTAACCACGAACCATCATAGAATCATGGCCCTTTGCTTTTTCCACCTGGGAGAACATAAGAGGGCTATCAGGCATTTTAAAAAAATCCCCAGGGAAAAAATGGAAGCAGAGGACAGAAAAATATATTGCCATGCCCTTGTGAAGTCAAAGCAACCCAGAACAGCGGCCTGGGAATATGAGGAGCTTCTGAAGCAACTTCCTGAAGATCAGGAAGCACTGGCATATTTGATTGAATTTTACCGAAAGCCATTGAAAAAAAATAAGCTGCTTTCCAAACTTGAGGCATACGCAAAAATACATCCTCAGGATACCGGAACCTATTTGGAATTATCCAGCTTGTTCCGCAAATCACATCCTGACAAAGCCGAGAAATACAGGGAAAAATATGTAGAGGTAAAGCAGAAAAATAAAGAAGCGGAATTGGAAAAAGCAAACGTGCTTGAAGGCCAGGGCAAAAAGAAAGAGGCCCTGGCAATTTATCTTAACTATGCCGCAGACTTTTCCCACGATTACAAATTCAATTTAGCCCTGGCGGACAAGCTATTGGCCGCCGGAAAGAAAAAAGAGTCCCTTACCTACTACGAGACTGCCTGGGACATAAAGTCCGCCGATTACAAGGTAATCACCCGGATGGCCGGCCTGTATCAGCAACAAAAACAGGATAAAAAAGCCATGGACGCCTATACAGAGGCTCTTAAGCTTAACCCCAATGACAAGGACCTCATGAGCAGATATATGAAACTGATTCCCGGAATGAAGGACACAAACGAAATGCAAACAGCCTATGAGTTTGTGGTTTCCCTTGACTCCGGTGTTCATCAGGCCCAGTTTTACCTCGCGGAGTTATACCTTAAGCAGAAAGACAAAAAGTCGGCCTACAAATGCCTTCAGAAGGCGTTAAAAAGCCGGCCAAAAAACAGAACTTACCTGAAACTCCTGCCATGGACACTTGAGACAGATGAAGAAATTAAAAAGAATTTTTCACGGTTAAAAATATTGGGTAAAAGATCCGACACCGATCCTTACACCAAACTGTTGCTGGCACAGGCCTTTGCTTTGAATAAACAAAATTCCGCAGCCAGGAAATATTACCGTCAGGTATACCAAAAGGACAAGAAGCTGCTAAAAGGCAGAAGACGCCCGGTTCTCATATTTTTTCAGAGTAAGAAATACTCTCTGGCTGCGGAACTGGCCAGGGAGTACCTGGATTCTACAGATTCCAGGGACAGGGAGATCAGGGAGATACAGGTGAAGTCGTATCAGAAAACCAAGGCCGATAAGGTCGAACTTCATAAAGCCATGAGTGAGCTGGTGTTACTAGACTCGGGGACCAGGGCCTGGTGGCTGGACCTGGCCCGTCTCGACCTGGACAGCAAGGATACGACCGCTGCGCTTGAGCATGCCAAGATCTGGGTTGAGCGCAACCCAAAGTCGGAGGAGGGATATTCCTTTCTGCTGCCCCTGGTTTCCAGCCTGAAAGAGGAGGAAAAAACCTATATGACGGCGTTGACCCGGCTGATAGAAATTGGACCCAAGCAGAAATTGGAACTCAGGCATCTGGAACTGGGCCTGCTTCTGTATAAACAGAAGAATTTCCCTGAAGCTGAGAAACTGCTGTCCAAATCCACCAGGGCATTTTCCATGAATCCTGAGCTCTGGTACACGCTGGGAAAGATCTATAATTCCCCCGAATTCAAGGGAACCGGCAAGGAGCAATTTCAAAAGGCAAACAAACTGGAACCGAGAAATCCGGAATACGCCCGGACCTATGCTTCATTCTTAACGTCAGATGCTGAAATAAAGGCCAACCTGAGGGTGTTTAAACGTCTGGAGAACAATTCTCCCACTGATGTCGAACGGGTCAAGCTGGCAAAGTCATACTATCTGAATGGAGATTACGCTTCTTCGGCCAGAGCGTGGAACGAGTTGGATTCCGCCATAGCCAAAGAGCCTCTGGCCCTGCAGTGTTATTTGAAACTGGGCCAACTGGAGGAACTCATTAAAAATGCCGCCCATTTCTCAAATGATTATCAGGTGAATTTGGTTTTGGCCCAAAAATTATTAAAAGAGGGCCGGAAAAAGACAGCTCTGCGATTTTATGAAATAGCCTGGGGGCTGGATTCGTCAAATTCAGCCATGTTAGCGGACATGGCTTCCATACATGAGTATCTGTATCATAAGCAAAAGGCCATGGAAACCTGGGAAACATACGGAGATCTCCAGTTGAAATCAAAGAACAGAAACCAGGCCAAATCAGCGTATGAACATGTGCTGCGATTAGGTGAAAAGGATTACAAGTTCAAAGAACAATTAATGAAACTTTATCTGGAGGACAATGATCTCGATAAACTCGAAACCATGCTAAAGGGAATATTAAAGGAAAAAGCCGATCTTCATGAAGCTCATTTTTGGATGGCAAAGATGTATGTGAAGCGGAACCAGTCCGGCAAGGCGGTTGACTTCCTGAACAAGGCCATTACGTATGCTCCAGATAATCTACAGTACATCGAAATGCTGGGAACTATCTATTACCTCCATGGAGAACTCAGCAAAGTCGTGAAAGTCCTGGGTCCGGTTAAAGATAAATTATCCGAGAACTCTTATAAGCAGTATTCTGATGCCATGAAGAAACTGGGAAAAAAGTAATCGTCAGGAGACATAAAGACTAACAGTGGAAAGACCTGCTTTCCCTGTACCTGCGCAGCACCACACCTGGGAATAATAAACAAACAAGGCTTTTTTCTTCCAAGCCAAGCCTATTATTGAGAGACGGCCGGGATATTTTGTATTATGGATCGATGGAATGAATTAAAGGTGATTAGATGGAGTATTGGAGTGTTGGAGTACTGAAGTAATGGATCTTTTCAGATTGAATCGACTTCGCTTCTTTTTGGGTTTCCGGGGCCGTCCCGAGGGTGAGCCTATCCGGACCTGATGGCAAGCTGAAGTAATGAGATGAACCCGGCAATCCAACCATACATTACTCAAAAACAAGATCGCCCGGGTACTGTAACTGAAACTATTCCAACACCAGAGAGACCATTATGAAGACCTTTTGCGAAATGAAAAAGAAAGATATCCCGGATAAAATCGGGAAATTGAAGAAAATGGTCAATCAGCCAAAATATATCTGCTGCAAATGCGGCCGGGCAGCGAATAAAAAGGGGTATGTTTGCAAACCCAGTTCAATAGAAGCGGGTACCTGACTACTCCACCGGCATCAACCGAAGACTCTCAAGAGCCCCTTTGAGCCTGGTGGTGAACACCTCCATGTCCATGCTTTTAATGATAAACTGGTCCGCCCCCCGCTTGAGCGATTCCATCACCAGGTTACGATCGGAATAGGGAGAAGAGAAGATGAGAGGAATTCCCTTTATCAATTTTATCTTCTTTAAATAATCCAGGAACTCGTGGTCCCTGGCGGTCAGCTCGCTTATGGTCACTTCATACAGGATACAGGCATAGTCATCGTCCCCTTGGAGCATTTCCTCTAATTCAGGCAGGTCCGCGGCTTCGTCAACATCCATGAAACCGAGCCCCTGCAAGGTATAGACCGTCAACCTTCTGAGCGTGCCTATCCTGTTGAATACCAGAACTTTCTTTTCCATGCTTATCCCCCCTGTTTCCTGTTGCATCTCACAGCTAAAAACGAGCGCCATAGTATATATTCTACTATATTTTTAAGATTGGACAAAAGTCCTGCCGTGCATTTTTTATAGTACAATTATTGTTCTCTTGTACCCCTATGAGCCTTTTCCTAAATAATTGGTTCGTTTAAGGGAGAAAAGGCTCTATCTATGATAAGTCCCTGATACCTCTTTCCTGATTGAGAACAGGTGTAAGGCCAATACATTCCGACAGCAAAGAAAACCCGCTGGAATATACAAACAGACTTATCAATAGAAGCTTATGATGGATTCAGCCTCTATAGTCCAGATAAGCGTCACTGAAGGGAAGAGAAACAGATCATATCAATGAAGTCCTGGAATTTTTCCCAAATTACATCAACTCCCGGAAATAGTAAGAAAGGGAATGTCTAAAATCATTGAATCCAGCGAACGCCAATACTCACGGTCTGCTGGGTATATGATCCGAAATCATTTCTTAATTGAATATTGAGGGCGACTTTCCGTCCCCCGAACAGCAGTAATCCCAAATCAGTCCCCACGGTAGGCGGATCTTTCTCACCCTTGGCGGACGTATAAACAGTGGACGGTATATTCATGCCGATATACCACACAACAATTTTTACCGGAATATTCATGCGTATGAGGTAGCGGATATCTATGGTGGTGGTCGCTTCAATGCCGTCGCTGTAATTGTTGTAGGAAAATTCTGCGCCGTGATCAAACATTTTATACAGGGGCATTCCCACACTGAACGCAAGGGACCCGTAGGAGTTGGTATCGCGTTTGCTCCAGCTGCCTGTCAGGCCCCAGGAATTGCCCTTAAAAATTTGTTTCTTTTTTTTCTCAGACGGTTTCTCAATCCCCGCCGCCGCGTACGCGTCCTGCCGGAGGGCAAGTAAATCCCTTCCCGCCAGTTCGGCGATCCGCGTTCCGCTGACAACAAGGGAGTCAGAGTTTTTTTTCATCCCCTGTAAGATAAGGGAAACAGCCTGTTTACCTTGAGCGCCATACACCAGGAAGGCGTCGTGCAGTGCCGCGGCGCCCGGGTCCTGCCGGGCTGTGATGGCGGGATCATACGCCGCTGCATACCGGTCAAGCTGCCCTTCCATTTCCTTGATAAACTTCAGTATCGGCTCGTCCTTGGTTCTTGTTTTCAATTTTGTCTCATACCCGCTTATGGTATCCAGTATAGCGGGACACTCTATCAGCCCTCTTGCCAATTCTTTTCCAACGGTTTTTTCCAGCCTGTCCGCCCGGGCGTTTTCTGAAGCTTTTTCCGGGCTCTTTCCCGCATCTGCAGCGGCGTTATTTTTTGAGGCGGCCCAACCGGAAGAAATGAAAACGGCGGCTGCGATCAATATCCAGTATTTCATACCTTACTCTCCATCATACATTGCCTGATTTAATGCATCATTCTTTCCTGATTATTTTTTCATTTATTCTTTTGTTCTTATCTTTACCGGCTCTGTTGGTTCCCGTGCCGGTCCCCGGCTGCCTTTCCGGTTGTCCCCGGTTATTGAGTCCGGGCCCTGCTCCAGCGCTTCCCCCAAGGAATCAGCCATGGCGGCAGAGTCCGCCATTTCGGGCGAATCCTGCAGTGAATCTTCCCGGGCCTTCAACTGATTGGCCATGAGTATCAGGGAATCGGTAACAGCGTTTACCTGTTTCCGCAACTCGGGAATCAATTTTCGCTGCTCCCGGATATACAGGTCTGCGCGGCTGACCATCCGGGAAACAATGGCAAAGTCCCCGAACTGATAACCGGTTTCCAGGGTGCTGAAACAATCATAAAGCCGGCTGTAATTAAAAAGTAACCGGTTATGCAGGGGCTTTAACCGTACCGGAGCGGGCACGACCTTCCTGAATTCAGATAAAGCCTTCTTATAGCTCTGCACAAACTTGGTCAATTCCGGATGCAGGGCCGCCAGGGAATCAGGGGACGCGGTATACTTATCCACGGCCACAAAGTACATGACCCGGTACATTTCCCTATAGGTCTTATTAACAGCTTCCGCATAGGGCCCGCTTTCCAGTTCCCGGGGTGCCGCGGCCGCCAACTGGAGGACGAGTAAAACGCAGGGCATCCAACGCTTCCAGTCCTTCATTTCTTACTCCCCTGCTTTATGCTTTCAACTTCCTCCATGAGCTTCCGCATGTCCCGCTTTTTTTCCTGCAGAAGCAATAATTTCTCCTGGTGATGTGCCTTGAGCTTGATGTTGCGGCTTCTTTCCCCCTCACGCCCGGCGCTTTGCAGGTATATCAGGCCCACTTGGTAAGTGGCCTCCACCGCTGTTTCCAGCGATTTGCAGATGACTCTGGCCGATTCATCCCCCGCTTCCTGTGCCAGATTCTGAAAAGCTTCTCCTCCCTTGACAAGCTGTTCAGGCTTTATGGCGTTTTCCATAAGCTTTTTACCATGGGAGAACATAACTTCATTCCCGCCCTTTTCTTCATAGGTCTTTAAGGCTTCCACCCCTTCTTTGTAATTACTTTCCGGGGTGCCGGAAAAATGATCATTTATAATCCCGCTTACTATTTCCCGTGCCATGCCGCCGGCAACCTCGTCTTTTAATTTCAGGTCCCCGGCAATATTAGTATGAGTGATGTCCTTAAGTGTCTCAACCATGGCTGCCGTGTACTTCTCTCTATCTCCCACTGCCGCGCCGTACATGGCATCCACATAGGCCTTCTCGCCGGCGGCAATCTGTAGATCCAGATTCAGGCTTTCCTCTTTGATACGCATAAGGATTTTATCAATCTCCCCAGGACTTTTCTTTTGCAGGTGACCTACCAAATCGGAAAAATTAAGGCTGTTGAGCCCGTCCGGAGAAAGATCTTCCGGCAATTCCGCGTGTTCGGGGGCGGGGACATAGCCTTCCCCGTGCATGACGGGCAGGGGTTTATCAAATTCCTGCAGCCCCGATTCTCCCGCCGACATCCCCGTTTCCCTGACCAGTGCCAGGGAAAGACTGTGTCTTTTCTCATCGCTTTGCTTTATTTTTTCCGCCAGGCCGGCCTTTACCTGCTGGTAGTATTCCAGATCATTGCCGGCATCGAGATCCCCGTTTTTAAACTTATCCAGGGCTTCCTGCCTGCGCTGATCCATCGCCCGGTAACGGGCATTAAGCGCTTCTCCGTTCAGAACCGTTCCATCAAAAAGCCGGCTGAGGACTTCCCTTCTGGTAAGGTCCTTATCCGATGGTCTGGAAATTTTCCGGGCCAGGGCGGCCAGTTGTCCGGAGCGCTTTTCCTGCTGCCGGGCTTCCGGGACAGGGACACTCTCCATGGCCGCCAGCTCTATGCCGTACCTGGATGCCACCGCGTAAGCATCCAGCGACAGGGGGAGGCCTACTACATTGCCCTTCGGCGGACAGGGACCCGTATTCAGCACCGACTTAACGGTCCCCCCTCCCGCTATCGCTCCCCCTCCCTGGGCTTTCAGCGCCTGGAGCCTGTTAAGCTCATTACCCAATGACTGTTGATTGGCCAGACAGATGTTCGCCAGGCTGCAGGCATTGCCATCACCCATGGAACAATCCCCAACATTCTTGCTGCATGCATCCATTTGGCTCTGGATGTCTCTTATCTGAGCGTCAATATCGCCCGTGCCCATTCCTGTGGAAATTTCTGTTCCGCCGGAAGCGAACTGATCAACTCCCACGGCTTCGCCGCAGCCAAACACAGGCGCTGCCGCAAAAGCATGGATTGGCCCAAGGCCCATGCTCTCATTCAAAGGGGCCTGCCGCAATTCTTCCTCGGAAGGCATTTCCGGGGCCGGCTTTTCAAGTTCGACACTGATTTCGGGCGCTTCAAACCGGGATTTATGTTCGGCAAAAGAGTTAAGAGCAACACCTGACCGGACCTCAGAAGCCTCCGCTTGCTGCTGATCTTTCTTCTGGCAGTCCAGGAAATTCTGCATGGCGCGTTCACTGTTTTCCTCAAGCCTCTTTATGTAATCTCGTATAAATTTATTGACCCTCTTTACGCGCTCAATGAGGTCCTGTATGCTGCCGGGGATAGCCAAATCCTTGGCCCACTGCTCGCCTTCTTCTCCGAATTTCTCCTTTGCTTCCTTTTGCAGCCGTTCCTTACACCCGGGAGTCGGATTCTTTTCGCAGGCTTCCATTTTTTCGTGAAACTCTCCGACTTCACCCGATTTTTCCCAGGCTTTGGTAGCTGCCCCCTCATAGTGCTCCATGTTCGCGGCTTTAAAGCCCGCTTTTTTGAGAGGTTCGCCAAATGTTTTTTTTATCGCGCCCAGCTCCTCGTCTTTTAACATTGACTGACTGGCCTTATTGGCGTCATTCAGAGCCTGCTGGTTGCCGGTTTCTATCTGATTGGCAAGGTTATCCCGGCAGGTCCCCCCGTGGCTCTTAATACCATAAAGGAAAAAGCAGCAAAGAAATATTGAAATGAAGCTGTTTTTTGTCATTGGATCAAATATCACTCTTTTAAAATAAAAAATGATATTCCCGGGGTTACTTATTTTTCTTTTACTTGATCGAATGCGCCTCACCATCATCCTTTTCCTGTTTTTCTTTAAAAGGAACTTCATTTTGCCATTCAGTTTGGTTTCATGTCAGGCGTAATTGTAGTCTGCCTTATATGGGTATTACATGGCGTGGATCGGTCCCGGCAGGGTTCCGAGATAAAAGTCGTTATGTCCGGACTTCCTGTTCCGGACTATCCGGCATAATGCCGGTGACGGCTATTTCTCCTCCACCCGGGTAAAAACCCATTCCCCGGTTTGATTCGCAATATGATATAACCTGGCGCCCATGCCGTAGCCGGTATAACCATAACTATTTCCAGAGACGTTCCTGTGTAGTAGGGCGGCAATATGGATTGTGCCGTCCTGGTCAGGGACAAAAGAAGTAAAAGGTGAAAATTGGTAATCAGCCAGGGAATCAGGGACGGAGATGGTGTCGGACAGCAAGTCTGCGCATTCCACGGTATAGTTTAAAAAAGCAAGCGCATTATTGTTTATGTCTCCGGAATCCTTTATATAAGGCGTTCCGTCTATATAGATGGTGTCTTTGAGAATATCCCTTAGATAAAGGGAGCTTATGGAGTGATAGCATCCGGCACGGTCAATTGAAAAAGACAGCAGGAAATCTTCGGCTTCCATCCCGCTTGCCTGTTTTGCGGTTTCATCGTTCAACTCAGAACTGATTAACTCTGCGGGATTACTGTCTATATCATATATATACAGGCTGTCATCAGTGGAAACATACAGCCGACTCTGCCCTTCCACCAGCGCCATATGGGCATATACATAATCCTTATCTTTCCACACCGGCAACGCTTCCTGGGTGATGGAATCTTTACTGGCCCTGTATAAATACAACATATGCTCATTTTCACCTGCTAGATAATAACAGACAGGCAGGAAACAGGCTCCATTGATATGTTTTGGAATAAAAATTTGAGAAGACGCGCCCTGGTATCTGAAATCCACCTGATTATAGTTTAAAATTCGTTTTTGGTTAATCTGCAATCCCGCAAAGGTCTGCCACCCCCAAACTTCTTCTTCAAAAGAGTTTTTTCCGGAATAGTCAAATGAGAAAAAGGGCATGTATACATCGCCGTTGTTTACCAGGATATTGTCCAGCTGAAATTGATATATATTTTCTATTTCTGTGGATACTGAGCGGACCCTCTCCCAGCGGCCGGACTCCCGGGAATAGATAATGAGTTTATCCAGGTCTTTGATTACGGCATATAAGTTGTCTGAATACCCGGAACGGCCGAACAGGAACTGATGATGGCCGTATTTAAGCATGTTTTGAAAATTGTGGATCTGGAAAGACTGGCCGGACAGCGCGTAATGATAAGTAACTGTATTCCGCATGAGGATATCCATGGTAGAAGGGCCGGCGTTTTCTTTCGCGTATAACATATAGGCGTTGGCCAGTATATGGACCTGGTTATGCTCATCAATTTCAATAGATGGCGGTGACGCGGCAAAGGCCTCTCCGTATTTCACGTTGTAGTCGAAGTCGGGATTTTCCTCCTCAAAAACGCAGGCCATAGCGATAAGAACAACAAGCATGGCGCTGCAAGGTTTGAAACAGCTTATTATCATATCCATAAGATACTATGTTCAATAGTGCCCGGTTGGTTTCTCAAATGATCTTTTTAACTCTGAAAAGATAATAAACAACAAAAAACACTGGAATTTTGGTGTTTTTCGTGTGTTTAGTTGTTAACAAAATGGTACCTGTTAAATCAAGGCAAACCTGTAAGAGGGGATTAATATGTTTCATGTTATAAAGTTATGAAGGTAATGATTTGTTCTAACCGGAGAATACTGACTATGTTTATGAAATTATGAGATACCTTTCCCCGTTTATTCCGTGTTTTTCAGCTCTTTCTCTCCTCGGGTGCTTGTACACCTCCCATAATTACCAAACCGGCAGGATATTAAAAGAAGGGCATTCCGGCACCACTATCGGATATGGCAGGCAGCAGCTCGTATCCCTCGAATGCCATTCCAACTCATCCTCCTGGGGCCAATTGGTAAGGGAAGATGGAGACACCCGGTGCCGAAGTATAAATGATCCAAGCGGGACACCGGACACCTCATACTCTGAGCCTGTGGTCAATAAAGAATCCATTCCGGAATTCAGCTATGGTTATGGCCTGGGAATAAGGGACCGGTGGGGCCCGTTTCCCGGGCTTGAAATGGGCTTTCTGCTGGAACTGCCCACCATGCCCATAAGCGCGGAATTTTATTTCCGGCTTGGCCTGCCGGACCATATGTGGCAAAGGACAAAGCATTCCGCCTCCCTGGGGTACATCATCGGTTCATGGTCGGACAATTCCTATTACCTGGGATACGGCATCTCGCGGGAAGTGGGCAGGCACCTGGCCTATGCTAACTTCCGATCAACCATCATGGCCACTCAGGTGGCGGACATCGAACCCGAAGAAGTGGATGACGCGTTCAAGTTTAATCATAACCGCAGGTTTGTCCAGCAGCTGTCCCTGGGATTCATGTGGATGATTCCCGGCATTGTGGTTTTTCCCGATTTCGTCACGCCCCAGATAAACTTTATCTATCCAAAAATCCCCGTGTCTTTTGACATGGAGTCATTCGGTTATGATCACGATGGTGTGTACATCAAGTGGAACGTGGGATTCGGGTGGAGGTTCTAGTTGTGGGGTGTGAGGAAAAAAGCGTCACCTTGAGCCTGTCGAAGAGTGACGGTGATAAGTTTCCGTCAGGAGAGAGAGGTCAGGTGTCAGGTGTCAGACACGTCACCCTGAGCCTGTCGAAGGGTGACGATGATAAGTTTCCGTCAGGAGCCAGGAGTCAGGTGTCAGAAATCAGGGGACAGAAGACAGCATCCGTCGTCCCACCTTCGGCGGTACTATGGAGGGCCAGGGAGGACATAAGACAGAACAGCATAATCGTTCTCGTCGTTGTTCTCGTCGTCGTCCTCGAGATTTGGGCCGATCCCCGGGAACAGCCACCCACGGCCGACTCCTTGAAAGCAACTGTTGACTCGACTGTCATCGATGCTGTCATGCAGCAACCGACGCCGGCCACAACGGAATCCCCCGCGGATTCAGCCGGCTCCACCGGTATCGATACTGTTCCGGAAAAGTCTTCCATCACTGATTCCCTCACAGATCTTGCTGATTCCGCCGACAGCGATACCGCTCCGGAAGTTCCTGCGCGGACAGACTCCCCCACTGACACCTCTGTTGCCAAAGAGTTCACGGACACGGTGCTTATCATGGACGCAGGTACCGGAGACAGCGCTGGTGCCAAGGATTCTGTTGCCATGGATACATCAACTCCAGACCAGAAATCCTTTGAGGGCCTGGAGCTTCACGACAAGGTAGTGAGGGACAAAGCCGCGCTCATACACAGGAGAAAAAAAATCAGCCGGCAGAGGCTCGACCGGCTGCAGATCCAGAAGGTGCCCGCAGTGCAGGGCGACCCTATCAGGGCCATCAACACCCTCCCGGGAATCACCACCCAGAGCGACGCCAGCGTCAGACCCTTCGTACGGGGAGGCAAGGCCGAAGAGACCCGGGTATTCTGGGACAAGCTGCCACTGATGCAGCCGTATCATTTCGGCGGCCTGTACTCGCTGTTCAACGTGGAATCCATAGAAGACGTCAACATATACAGCGGCGCCTTTCCCGTGGAGGGCAACAACGCCATGTCAGGGGCCATTTTTCTCAAGTCCAGGCCGGCGCCCTTGGACAGTTTCAGGCTTTTCACGGACCTCTCTTTCCTGCGCGGAAATTTATATGCCGGCGCGCCGGTCATCAAAGACCGGATGGGCGTTTATGTTTCTTACCAGGCCTTCTGGTATGACTGGTTTTTCAACCGAACGCTTGATGTTATTGACTGGAACGTGGACGATGAGAGCTTCACAGAGTACCGGAAAGACTTTCAGAAATACGTTGACCTTCCCAACTTCAGGGACCTCCAGTTCGGCACCACCTGGAAAATAGCAAGGGACCTTAAGGCGGGTTATGTGGGTCTGCTCTCCCATGATGTCTTCTCCAACATGTGGATGAGGAAAGCCTATTACGTGGATGGTGATGAGGTGTCACCCGAATTTTATGAACGGCATTTCTTCTTCAGCGGCGAGCCGGAAAACACGCGCAGCATGAGAAACATCTTGGACACCCTGGCTATAATCCGGATTGACAATGACATACATAACGTCAACCTTAAATGGAACATGGGAGAACATTGGGTGCTGGAAAATGCGGCGGCACTGCAACTGCAGAGATGGCACGTGGAGTTTTTCAGCGGCGATGAATGGGAAGACAATTCCGAGTCCCCGGACACCTTTGACGGCCGGCGGCTGAGGAATTCCGACGGCTTCAAGTTCGTGTTAAACCGTGATTTTTACAACTATAAATCCGAGATCGCCTACTACGGCCTTGAAGAGCACGATATAACTGCCGGCCTCACTTATGATTATCTAGAGGACAGATTCGACACTGACATGTTCCGCCTGATTTTTGAATTGATATATAACGGCAACACGGACATGCTGAGTTCGCTGGGACATTACAACAGCGACGGTTTTGTCATCACCACGGACACACCTGGTTCGGACCCGAACCTGGATTACATGGGCCAATTGATAGAGCAGATAAACTTTCGTCATCAGGGAAAGGTTTATGGAAGCTTCTACGGACTGTATGGACAGGACAGCTGGAACATAAGCGCCAAACAACGCCTGATTTCCGGTCTGAGAATGGAATATGAAGAAAATTCAGGCGACTATTTTCCAAGCCCCCGTGCGAGTTATTTTTATAATATCAACAAGGCCAATGAGATTACCTTCGCTTCCGGACTTTATTCCCAGAATGACATTCCCTTTTACATCCGAAACACCAACGACGAATTGGGATCGGAAAAGGCCTGGCATGTCAATTCCGAATGGACCCATCATTTCTCCCCGGACTACAGGTTCGAATGGCAGAACTACTACAAGTTTTACTGGGACCTCATCACTCCGGAGATGTATAACACGGGAAGTCTGAACTGGGGAGAGGACGGAATCGGAGCCCATGACAGCCTGTCTTTTGAGCAGTTGAGTCCCCAGGAACAGGCGGACTTTATCGACCTGCACGGAGAGCGGGAGTTCAGGTACGCGAATACCGGCATGGGAAACGCCCTGGGCGCTGAGCTCTCTTTCTTCTACGATCCCATGGCGAGCTGGAACGGGTGGATCTCTGCCGAGCTATCCATGTCCAACCGCAGGGACCGGAAAAGTGACAGTTGGTATACCTTCCGGTACCACCGCCCGTGGATAATTAACTGGGTCAATTATTTTAAATTCCCCAACAGCGATTACGAGGCGTCCATAAGGGCCCGGTACGCGGCCGGCCTGCCCTATACCGATTTCAAAACGGAGTTTGACGCCGGATCGGACACGCTCATTTACATCGGCCCCATGAATGAAAAGCGCTACATGGCATATCAGAGGGTTGATATGAGACTGACCCGCTCATCCACCCTGTTCGGGCATCCCTTCCAGCAGTATTTCGCGGTGTGGAACTTCTTCAACCGGCCCAACTTCATGCTGCGGGACAGCGAAACCGAGGTCATCAAGTTTTTCAACTACAACATTCCCTTCCCGGTCCTTTTTTACGGCATGACGTTCCGGTGGTGAAGCGTGAAAATAACTTACGGCAGATTATCAACAACCTGCCGTAAGTTATGCCAAGATTTTATACGCCGCGAATCCGTAGAGAGACGCTACCGCCGGGGGAATTCTTACTTCATGTCCTCATAAGCCTCATACTGCTCGAACTGCCATTCCCAGTCCACCACCTCCATATCGTCCCACGAGATTAGACCTCCGGCGGTTCCCGCAACTGACCCACCCGATAAAAGGTCATCCCACTTGAGAACGGTATGGTGGTCGAGTTCGGCCATCAGGTATCCACCGCTGTAACCGGAATTGTCAGTGTTTATCATGCCGTACTTCTGTATGGCGCGCAGTACGATGCGGGTTGCCCTAGTATCCCGGTATTCCGAAGATCCGGGATCGCCCTCCAGCGGCACCTCCGCGTCGATGTCGAAACTGTCTTTCAACTTGAACCGGATGCCCATGGGCGCGGCGTCACCGCTTCCGCTGCCGGCTTCATGAGAGGCAGGATGTACAAAATAACCCGCAGAGCCCAGCGAAGTGGTCCTCAGCGCTGTCTGGATTTCGCCATCGTTCAAATCCTCAAGCCTCACCACTCCGGGAACAATGGAAAGGCCGGCCGCGTCGCCGGAGGTCCAGCCGATGTTGCGGTACGCTCCTACGGGGCTGCCGGAGTTGGAGCCGATTTCTGTGAACACTTCCGAGTTATAATCAAACTCCGCTATGTTCGCCACGTCCCAGTCGAACGGGCCGTTGCCCGATTTGAAGGCCCGCCACATGCTCCAGTTCATCCAGTTTTCCACGTCAACTATCTCTATGTGGCAGTCGCCTCCGCTGTTTTCGCAGCTCTGGCCCGGCTGGTTGCCCTCGGGATAGGCGTCATAGGGATCACCAAGCGAGGTGTGCGGAAAAGGAACCGCCACCCGGTCGCTCTCACTGGCATATTGCGTGATATCGGGTTGACCTCGTTCGTGGTCGCCCATCACCCGGAAAATGGAAAAATCAAAATGAATATCCAGGAAGGCCGAAGATCTGCTGCTCATCCAGTTGCAGAAGCCGGAGGAATTTGAATGCGCTCGCGAATTCCGCACGTCCATGGACCATGCGTGGTGCCGGGGATTAAAAGGCTTGTTGGGCCAGGGCGGCCAGCCATCCTGGTCCCAGGCCGTGATCTTTACCCGGACCTGGTCAAACTCTCCGGCAGGATCGTCTACCGTGAAGGTAACGGTATGTCCCATGCCCGGGGCAACTTCTATATCTCCCGACACGTTTTTGTAAAAAATGTAAGGGCCTTCATTTTCCAGGACCGGATCGCGCTCCACTCCCCGGACCCCCGGCCAAATGCGGCAGACATCACCGTCCGCATCGGCCAGGTCAAACGTCACCTCGAAGGTGCGGGTAAGCATTCCCCTGCCGTTGTCCGAAACGTCCACAATCCAGCTCTGCACATTGGAAACCACCGGGTCCGCAGCCAGGACGCTGCTTGCCGATAGAGCAACCAGCAACAAGGACGGCAGGAGAAAACCCAATAATAAACGCTCTTTTTTCATTTCCCCCCCCCTTACTTCAACAACATGAATTTCTGTTCAAAGGATTTATTTCCGGCTATCAGGCGGGCCAGGTATACGCCCGGGTCAAGCGGACGGCCGTTCAGGTCATTTTTGTCCCAGATCACTTTTCCAGTTTCCCCCATATGGGAACCATTAAAGGCTTTAATCATCTTGCCGGAGAGTGTATATACTTTAAGGCCGATATCTGAGTTTTTAAGAAATTCCCCCTCCACGGTAAAAAGGACATGGTTCTCTCCCCGGAACGGATGATGGGTTATTTCAAAACCGCTGATGTTCCCGGAAATGCCGGGCCCTTTCAGGCCCACTCCCCCCGGGGTTACTTCATCCCAGGGGATGGGATTGCCATAGGCAGAATGTGTGCCGGCAAAAACACCCAGGAAAAATCCTGATATTAGAACTAACGAAGCAATGGTTCTCATTATTCCCCCTTTTTTGGAAATACTTTTGATTTATGGAACTTCCTACATAAGATAATGCAGGGTTCTGTTCTTCGCTTGGAATTCTTAGGTAAAACGGCGGAAAAAGCGCTACCTGAGAATAAATTATCAAGAAAGTTTTTTTTATTATTATTTAAAGTGTTGGTTTAAAAACAATATTCAAGAACTATTTGTTCGATTAAGAAAGAAATTTGGGGTTGATAATAATGGAATGGTTGATTTTTTTCCTGTTAGGCCAAAGTGTTATTATCAAACCATCTGCCTTCCCCTAAAACCAGAAATGAGGACCTAAATCGACGATCCGGCCTGAATAATCATCTCATCTTTTTATCGGACAGCGGTCCGGGACCGGGAAGGGAACAAAAAAAAAATACGGCGGACTTATAAAGACCCGCCGTAAGTTATGTGAAATCCCTGGTAAACCGGCAGGAGGGCCCCTTGCCGCCCCAGATTTGATCATTTCAAGGCTTCGTAAGCCTCATACGCCTCGAATTGCCACTCCCAGTCCACCACCTCCATGTCGTCCCAGGTGACGCCGGCGTTCTCCCCCGCATTACTCCACGGCGCGTTACCCACCTCTTCCTGGAAATCCAGGAGGTCAATCCACTTGAGTTCAGTATGGTGGTCGACTTCGCCCATGAGGTAACCCCCGGTCCAACCCGAGTTGTCGGTGTTTATCGCGCCGTACTTCTGGAGGGCGCGCAGTATGATGCGGGATGCCCGGGATTCCAGGTATTCCGGAGACCCTGGTTCCCCCACCAGCGGAACCCGCGCGTTGATGTCAAAGCTTTCTTTCAGTCTCCACCGCATGCCCATGGGCGCGGCGTCGCCGCTCATGCTGCCGGCCTCATGGGATGCCGGATGCACGTAATAGCCCCCGGACCCAAGCGAGGTTGTCCTCAGCGCTGTTTGTATCTCGCCATCATTTATATCGTCGAGCTTCACCACGCCGGGCACAATGGAAAGGCCGGCCGCGTCACCGGAAGTCCACCCGAGGGGCCGGTATGCTCCCACGGGACTGCCGGACTGGGAGCCGATGACGGAAAATTCTTCCTCGTTATAATCAAACTCCGCAATCTGAGCCACATCCCAATCATAAGGGCCGCTGCCTGTGCTGAAGGACCTCCACATGCTCCAGTTCATCCAGTTGTCCACGTCAACTATCTCTATGTGACAATCTCCTCCGCTGTTCTCGCAGCTCTGGCCCGGTTCATTGCCTTCGGGATAGGCGGTGTAGGGGTCGCCAAGCGACGTGTGCGGAAAGGGCACGTCCACCCGGTCGCTCTCACTGGCGTATGTGGTGATGTTGGGTGCGCCCCGCTCGTGGTCGCCCTCCACCCTGAAAATGGCGAAATCGAAGATCAGCCTCAGAAAGGCCGTGGACCTGCCGCCCATCCAACTGCAGAAACCCGCCGAATTTGAATGCACGCGCCCGCTACGTACGTCCATGGACCAGGCATGGTGCCGGGGATTGAAAGGCTTGTTGGGCCAGGGAGGCCAGCCCTCCTGGTCCCAGGCTGTGATCTTGGCCCGTACCTGGTCAAATTCTCCAGCGGGATCGTCTACCGTTAAGGTAACGGTATACCCGACGCCAGGGGGCACTTCCAGGTCGCCACTGACGTTTTTATAAAACAGATACGGCCCTTCATTCTCCAGGACCGGATTGCGCTCCACCCCCCGGATACCCGGCCAGATGCGGCAGACGTCGCCGTCCGCGTCAGCCAGGTCAAACCGAATCTCGAAGGTGCGGGTCAACATGCCCCTGCCGTTATCCGAGATATCCATAATCCCGACCGCGACATTGGAAACCACCGGGGCCGCCGCCAGCGCCGGGTTTGCTGAAAGGGCAACCAGCAACAACGCCGGTACGAGAATTCCAAATACTAATTTTGTTTTTTTCATCTTCTCCCCTATCACTTCAATAACATGAATTTTTGTTCATATGATTTGTTTCCCGTAATCAACCGGGCAAGGTAGACGCCGGGATCAAGCAGCCGGCCGCCCATGTCTTTTTTATCCCAGAACACCTTTCCCGTTTCCCCCATATGGGAACCATCAAAGGTTTTCACCATCTTGCCGGAAAGTGTATATACTTTGAGGCTGATGTCTGAGTTTTTCAGAAATTTCTCCTCCAGGGAAAAGAGGACATGGTTCTCTCCCCGGAACGGATGATGGGTTATTTCAAAACCGACAATGTTCCCGGAGATGCCAGGCCCGGCCAGCCCCACTCCTCCCGCAGTCACTTCATCCCAGGGTATCGGACCGCTGTAGGCAGAATGGGTGCCGGCAAAAACACCCAGGTAAAATCCTGATATCAGAACTAACGAAGCAATGGTTCTCATTATTCCCCCTTTTTTTTTTAAATCTAATAGTCGAGTGATTATAAACGTGTTACTTAATATTTAAAATACTTCCTAGTTTTGGTTTCCGCTTGAAAATATTAGAAAAAAATCCGGAACTCGCCCTTACGGGAAGTAATCATCAGCGGGGGCCGTCCCGGCAACATTGTAGATTATTTCCACATACTTTACCCGTTTTTTACAAAAATCGATACATTTTTCAGGAAAAAAGAAGGAGAACTTGTTTTTTTTCTTTTTGTATTCCAAAGTGTTATTGATAACCTGAAGGCTTTCCCTGCCTATAAATAAACCCGGTCAGGAGGACATCAACCTACAGGAGCATGGAATTCGTTACCTCTGCAGACCTCATTCCGGTTGCCTGATCTGGAGATAATTGAGAACAAAATGCGGCAGGCCGGAAACAACCTGCCACAAGCTCCAGGGGAATCTTATCGAAACGGCAGCTTAAAAATAATTTAGGCAAATCGTATACTTAAATAATTGATTTTATTTCTTTTTACCCCAAAGTGTCATCAATAAAACCATGACATCACAGGCACTCCAGAGGTTGAGGGCACAAGAAAGCGGTTAAATCAGAATCCAGATAGCGGTTCAGTACTTTTCGTCTCCCCCTCTCTTCCAGCGGCAGACGCCTAACCCTCCCGTCAACTCTTTGCCGAATCTTCTAAAACAACTTCCCTTATCTGTGGGAAATGAAGATAATAAGGTGTGAAAGATAAAGGGGACTGATGGAGAAAAATGAAAACCCCATGGCCAAGCGAAACATTACGGCCCAAATCATAATTCTGGCCGCTCTGCTCTTATGTTATGTTCACAGCAAGCCAATCGTCCTTTCTGGAATACGATTCTATCAGGAGTTTATCTCTCCACGTAAAGGCTGGCATTGCGCCCATAATGCAAAGAACAATCAGACTTCCTGCAGCAACTACGCCTCCAGTCGCATCCGTAAATACGGCATAATCAAAGGACTGTATTTATCCAAAAAGAGGTTCGGAGATTGCGCCGCAATTCACCGGCCCTCTTTTGGATAAATACGACGTCGACTGGATGACCAATCAAACATGTAATTAAAAAAGAAAATTCCGGTGGAGGCTTTGTTTTACACCCGACAGGATTCGAACCTGTGACCTTCTGCTCCGGAGCCCGACGGGTTTGCAGAAATTTAATTATTTTCGCCGATTTTTCCCATCTTGTGGAACCAACTAGGAACCAAAAAGCAGGTTCTTGTTTACTACACCCATGTCCTGGTGGGCCGCCAACCACTTCTCATTGCCAATTGCCTCATGCATGACTCTGGCTGCCAGGGGACGCCTGTAACGCTCTCTCATAGTCCCAAGATTCCAGCCAGCGATATAGTCTATCACAAGATCTGAAACCCTATTTTCCTGCATTCTGGTATTCGCAATCCCACGGAGGTCATGAAAATGGAAATCCGAAATATTTACCTTTGCCAGAGGCCTGTTCCAGGTGGTGTGGAAGTCAGCAAGCTGGTGATATTTCCCGCTGGTGTCCTTCCGTTAAAATACCCAGGGACAGCCAGGCGGAATGTTTTTCATATATTCCACCAGGGAATCAGGAATAGGAACCCAACGCTCATATTTTTTTGACTTATTGTTTTTTCCCGGAATAAAGAGGGTCTGCTCTTCCAAGTTGACATGCCTGGGTTCCGCTTTCTCTAACTCCCCTCTCCTGGTTGGCACCAGATACGAGAACTGAGTTATCGGTTGCAGCCACTCAGGTAATATCCGGAAAAGCCGCATAAATTCAAAATCCGATATGGTAGCATTCCGTTTATTATCCTCGGCATCCTTGGTGAACATTCTCAAAGGATCAGTATCAATATAACCCAGCTTATAGCAATGGGATGTCGCAGCCTTTGCCAGGAACCATATTTGTTAGTCGATGACGTGGCAGGGAGCGTTCCTTTCACAATAGGCTCCTGTTTAACAATCTGGAACCATCTATCAAACCGTTGGGTAAGCTCTTCTAGCTTGATTGCACCAAACTCTTTATGGAGTTTCACAATCTGATAATTATCCCAGGAACCATGCTTCTGCTCTAAATACTCTTCCAGGCATTCGCCAAATGTCCTAAACTTCTCTTTCAAAAAACCGGTTGAGTTTAATAACTCAGCCTTTTTCGCTTCGAGTCTGCTTCGTATTTCAAACTCGATCTTTTTTGCCTTGCGTTCAGAGCCCTTTATGGTCTGCCGTTCACGCAGCATGTGCGGTCTGCCATCTACGTTGATTTTTATAACTACATCATCGGTCCACAAACCCTTATTGGTTTCTTTATAAGCCATCACATTACTCCCATGGGTAATGTGATGGGAAACCGCTTATGGACAATAATAGCAAAAGAAGTTGTCATTCTAATAACAGCCATTTTCTGAATTTCAACGGATCAACACGGTACTGGCCAAAAACCTTTATTTGGCCGGGGATTAGCCCTGCATAAGCTTTTTCCCTCACAGATTTAAGGCTCATCTGAAGAATTTTCGCTATATCTCGAAGGGTTAAATACTGGGATATCTCTGAATTCACACTTTTATCATTCCCCTGGTTTCGGAGAGTAGATGTTGAATTTTTTTACCAATTTTTTCTTTATAGACATATTCTTCATCTTGATAATTCAGTTTTATTTTGCGCCGACATAAGCACTGTTTCTGAAATTGTGCTATGTATATGCCCTCACAATAACTCCCTAATAACCCTTTGTCACAGAAAAATGAAAAACTTTTTAAAAAGCAAGCTGTAGGTTAGCTGTAATTGATGAAGTGCTTATTTTGAGCGAAAAATGCAGAATGGATTAAGTTATAGCTTTAACTTACTCGACAGTCATAAGTTCTTAGGCGATTTTTTAGCTCTTGGGACATCTAACCTTCTAAGTAATTCTATGCTAATTTCTGAAGCCTCACCGATTATTCCATCTAACCGCGTGTAATTTAAATGGTACTTTTTCGCTATGGGCTCTTTATTAACACCTAGATATAATGAGTGTCTCTTTTTGTCTGGAGCAGTCCAGGTGAACCGAGGATCTTGTTGTTTACCACCCACTACGGTGAGAGAACCTCTAATCAAGGGAAAACATTCCATAGCTTGGCTTTGTAGCTTTGTTAACCGCTTGTTTAACGAAGCGGTTGTCATTTCGGATATATCCATCTATAAAAATATAACTTTTAAATACTGCGCTATGGGACGCATTATTATATTTTACAGATGGAGGTGCGAAATGATTCAATTTTTTCAAGAATGCTTATTCTTTTTCCGCGGATGTTTTTCACGTACCGCGACTTTTCAATGGTTTATTGTGGTTATGACCGGTTTTGTCTCCCGTTCTGACCATTTTGGAGTTTCATCAATTATTCGTGGTCTACTATTAACACCGAAATGTTATGAGAGATTGCTTCATTTTTTCCATTCAAAAGCTTGGGATATTGACACACTCTTAAATAAATGGTGGCACTTAGTTGTTAAGAGCGGGACCCCGGTTCAAGTGAATGACAAGCTTATTCTTTTAGCTGATCACACAAAAGTTTCAAAAGAAGGCAGAAAGATGCCCGGTGTTTCGTCACTTCGGCAGGATTCGGAGACATCCAGCAAACCATCATTTTTTAGAGGCCACTTTTGGGGTACGATAAGCATTCTTACAGGGAAAACCGGAACACATTTCAGTACACCTCTTTGGTCCAGTATCCATCAAAAGCTTAGACTCCAAGGTTATACCGACCCGGAAGAAACATCCACTGAGCGCATCGCGAACATGGCTAAGACAATTACTGATGTGATAAAAAAGGATGCATACTTACTATTGGATTCGTTTTTTGTGTCAGGATATGTCTTTGGAATAGCTGGCACATCAAAAAATGATAAACCAGGAATAACCGTCATTACACCAGCAAAGAGCAATACTGTTGGATATGAACTGATAGCAAAGAAAAAGCGCCCACAAAAAAGGCGCGGCGCTCCTAAGAAATATGGTAAGCCAGTCAAAGTTGCGGCAAAATTCAATAGATATGCTCGTCGATTTACAACTGGTAACGCTGAAGTATATGGAAGAAAGGAGATTATTAGATATTATTCTCAGGTTCTCTATTGGAAACCGGTAAAAAGCAATTTATTGTTCGTATGGGCAGAGACATCTCGCGGGAAAATTGTGCTAATATGTTCCGATGTTGATGAGAGCGCGATAAATGTTGTTGAGTTATATTGCAAAAGAGCAAAGATAGAGACGATGTTTTCGACTCTAAAAAATATTTTCGGTGGTCACCAATATCATTTTTGGTCCATGTATCAGGAATCTCAATCAAGAAAGCCCAAAAAGAATGACAAAGAGATAAAAACATCTGATGTTGAGAAGACAATAGAAACGCTTGAAGCGATACACCGATTTTTCAACCTTCAGTCGATAGTTATTGGATTAACGCAGATGATATCGATTAAATTTCCTGAAACGGTTGTTAATGAAAGTCATCTATGGCTGAGGACACCATCAAACAATGAACCTTCTGAATTGTTGGCAAAAACTGCAATAAGGAACCTTATTAACAGGTATTCGATCAAATTAAGTAAATTTCAAATGATTAAAATAATTAGAGCCAAACAAAATTATGGTGAATTTGAGGAAAATTTAAAGATCGCCGCTTAAAAAATGTGTGACTGTCGAGTAACTTACTCTTTGTGTAAAAAATATTGTGGAATTTTGGTTATAGCTGAAACTAAGTCTCGGTAGCCCCGACAAACTTCTCTTCAACCACCGATTTCGCCAGAAGGATTTCTTTTCCCTGGTCATCCGCTACCGTGCAAAACCATTCATCGCTTGTTTCTAATCTCTCTGGGTCATCGATTATTACAGGCCGCTGGATAATGTAGTCCTCGCCAATCGTGAATTTTCCTTCCGTAAATTCATCATTTACACAAGTGACTTTTTGGCCGTCGCTGAAAGGCAAATTTACCCTCTTTTTTTATTGCTCTCTACAAACCAGCCTTCGCCAGTTCGGCATATTAATACGCTTCATATATTTCGTAGACCTTGGAAAGAAATACCTCCGCATCTGAAACGTCATTCAAACCATCAACAACAAAGTCATGGAGACTAATGTTAACATCTATGGCTTGCTTGAATTTTTCAAGGGCATAATTTTCATCATGAAGGAACCAGGACGCTCCCTTGCCGCCGGTGAAATTTATTTGGAAGTAATTTTCAATTTCCTCTTTATGTACTTCCAAGGTCGGCGGGCAACCGACTAACCTGCTATTGCCCAATATCTCAAAGATAATATCGGGACTGGTGTCCTTATGCAAGCTTATAAAAGTATCACCCGAAATCATCCAACCTGTTGTTCCGCATTCCAATCCAATTTTACAAATGGCACGATTAGAAAAATCAAAGAGTATAACGAAAAACTTTCTTCGCAACTCATTTGTATGTTTGGAATGGAATTCCGGCGTATTATCAGGGCTGTAAGGGAGGTCAATGGTCTCCAGATGTCGTTGTATGGGAGGCCAGAAATATTTTAACAATTTATCGTCCGCCTGCTTTATTATTTCAGGCTTTTCAATAGTCACATATTCCTTACTTTCATCGCATTTGGAAGCTTCCTCCGCTATCCAATTCTGGTAATTTGGTCCTGTATCCTTCATTTTCATCTCCCATCAAAATTTTCCAATTTCTCTTCTATAATATTGGTTTTTCTGCGCTTGCTTTTTTAAAGCTTCTTTCTGCTCTTTACTGCCGATTCTTTTTGCGAAGTTATAGACTTTTTTCATGTTGTAATCGTACTCATCCAGCCTCATCAAAAGCAGAATCTCTTTGGCATAATCCTGTGGGTCCTTTGTCTTGGCCAAAGCACGGATGAATTTCGGGATAATCTGTTTGTGCTCGGCGTGCAGCAAATGGCCTCCCAATTCATCCGCGAATACGATGTCCCTGTCCATGTCGTTATAGACATTAAAAAGCTTGGAAAAGCAGTCCGCCGCCAGTTTATATTCCTCCATCTCAAACAGTTTTACCGTCTTATCAAGGTAATCCCTCAACAGGTCGAACCATAGTTCCGTTTCTTCCGGAATATGCATGAAATTCTTCGAGTTAACGTCAAATGGAGCGTAATATTCCCCGGCATATGAATCTTTATAAAACTGTTCGATATCTCCCACTGTCCGGCCAACAAATGACTTTTTGCTGAAGCTCTTTTCATAATATGGTGTAAATATCTTGAAAATGTCCGGCTCGGAAAGCAGTCCGTAGACTTCGTCAATTATTTGAATGAGGTTGTTCTTACTCTCTTTCCTCAATACGCTCAGTACTTTTTTCTTTTCCATCAGAGCTTCCTCCAGGCGTCATCCCCGAATTTCTTCAGAAGCTGCTTGACCACGTCATTCGCGGTCTCTTTTTCTATGCCCGCCTTTTTTGCCATAGCCTCTATGTCATATTCCTTATTGTGGTTAATGGCATCCATGAACTGGTGCACAAAGGCGTTTAACTTATCCAGTTCCCTCTGGCTTTCAGGCGAAGGTTCCTTGGTAAACAACTTCCCGTAAGGGTCCACGTCGTCTTTCATCTTCAATATCCTGCCGGTAGCGGTAAGCATGGCCGGTGTCGCCCTGACATCGGGCTCCAATGGAAAATCATAACCGCTCTTGTTTAAGGTCTCCTGTAATTTCTTCCATCCCTTTTGGGTCATGGCCATGAGGATGAACCGCTTTTTCTTCTGGTGCCAATAACACTTGGCGAAATGGGGATAGCCATGCCAGCGTTTCAGTGAAAGCATGTAAACGGGGTGTTTTTTCTCAATTAAAAAATCCGCCTCATAATTCTCCGGCTCGAATTCCTCCACATGAAATTCGGAATAGCAATCGACCATCGGTTCCTTTCTGCAAAAGGTAACCGGAAATTCCGCGCAGGAATAAAGCATCATGAATGGCAGAGGATCTTTTTCCATCACATTCTGCACATCGCTTAAAAAGTCGATGTTCGGGTTTATCTTTTTAGCGAAGTAAAAAAAGTCGAATGGCTGAAATCCTTTGAAGTAATTGAGTACTGAATAGGTCTGCCAGCAGACGCCGTTATATCCGATGAGGAACAAAAACGACTGGATGCCCTCATATTTTTCCAGCATATCGAAAAGTCCGGGGGAAAAGAGCAGATAGGTTTCCCCTAGAATCAAATCTTCCATTTCAAACAAAACGCCCTCCACATGGTCCTTTACCCTGCAAAAGCTGAACCGCCAGGGGGTTTGCATGCCTATATCCAGATATTCAAGTTCATCTTCGCTGCTGTTTTTCACGTTTGAAAGCTGCGCGTATTTTTCCGCCAGACCGTCTTTTTTAAATAACAGATGTATGGCATATTGGGGGAGGATCATTTCCGGCCATTCAGGCGGCATCTTGCGGATAACGTCCTTATACCGGACCAATTTATGCGCCAGTTTCTTTTCTAACCCTTCTTTTTTAATAACCATTGGAAGCAAAAAATCATCCATAAAGGTATCCGATTTTTCGCTGGCCCAACCGCAATGGGCGGCTATTTTTTTGTATTCATTCATTCTTGTCTTTTCCTTGGTTCACTTCAAAATCTTCCATTTCCCGGCTTTCGTCGGCCCGGTATGTGTAATAATTCCTTCAGATTTAAGCTTATTCAGGTGATATTTTACGCCGTCCGGAGTTATGCCGATTTTTTCCGCTATTGCTTTTCGTGTTATTGTCGGCTGCTTCCTGAGGATTGATAGTATTTTTTCTGGGGTAGTTTCTTGGGTAGTTTCTTGGGTAGTATCCGGGGTAGCGGGTTGGGAGGATTTTCCTGTTAAGGGAAGTGTTTCAACTGATGGAAATTGGTATTCCACCCACAGTCCGGTAGACTCATATTTAAAAACCGGCTCCTTAAGCCCGGCATTTTTGCAGTCAGCCAGTATGCGCTCGATGCCCCGTCCCCAGGATTCCACCATTCCAGCCCTGAAAAAAACATTGGCGATATCGGGATTGAACGGTTGGGAGGAATGTTTCTCTTTCAGGTTTTTCACCGTCCAATCGGGCGGAAGCTGCCCCGGATTCCATACCATTATTTTGTGGTCGTACACGCTTATCTGAATAGGCGTGGCGCTGGAGTAATCCTTATGCGTCACCGCATTAAGAACGGTCTCCCGGAGCGCTTCATCAGGGACTTGGTATTCCTCCACCCGCTGTATTCCCTGGTATGATATTACCGCCTTCAGGTATTTAGTGGTCAGCAAATCCATGGTTTTATCAACTTGTGAGAAAAGATCCCCATGTATTTCATCATGATAAAGCAGGTTTGCATTGTCCCTGAAAAAGCCGATTTTAATATAAGCCCCGGTAATAAACTTTTCCGGATCGGAATGAAATAACAGCAGTGCAGCCCTTTTAAGGTACTTCCCGTCGAATAAGTGAAGCTTTTCTATCAAGGCCCGGTCTTTTTCGCTCAAAACATTTTTATCCAGCCTCCTGCTTTTCAGTGCCCTTTCCCCGAAAAGCCTAAGTACCGCCGGATTAAGCTGGCCTGTTTTCACATGGGGCACCGGCACCCCATCCCAATGCTTGCCCTGCTTTCGTAAAAGAAACCTATCCAGCGCCGCTCCTTTGAGTTCCTGGCGGGTGCTGCCAGACCGGTAATAATACCTGCCTTTGTGACTGATGGGATTCGGATAAGGTTCTACGCAGATCTCAAGGAAATTCTTGTTCCCTCCTTTTTTCAAATTTACATCCACCATGATTCCCAGCAAATCTCTTACTTTGTTAGGAATATCCTCCATCAACTTATCCGCATTGGTTACACCGACGACCTTCCCATTATCATCTTTTCCAATATAAAGCCGTCCGCCCTGGGCGTTGGCAAACCCGCTTATCCATTTGATGTACTCATCCCTCCATGAACTTTTATATTCTATGTTTTGAGACTCTTTCATGCTATTCATTCCTCATATCTTCGTTGGATTGCCTGGTACATTCCTTGCCAGCTTTGGTGAGTTATGATGCTGTTGTTTGTTCATCTTATTCTTTCTCGCTTTCCACGTTTCCCGGCTTCCATTTTTTTCATTTTATTTCCGTTGGTATTTAGCTTCGTTTTATCCTAACCGCCAATTCCTCATCTTCTTGAAAGACTCCCTGGAACCGATTGGATCATCTCCAATTCTGGGTTTTTCATCTCCGGCTTTTTGGTTCTTCGGATCAGCCAGCCATTTTTCCCGTGCAAAATACCTTTTCCATATTTTCTCAAAATCATTCATTGGAGCTTCCTTTTTAAGCACAACATTTACCAGATGCTTTTCTTCATCGTCTGCTGGCTCGCGCTCCCCCTTTATGAGGGCATTCACCCTTGTTCCATGCTCTTGAATAACTTCCCTTTCCCCTGGCTCCTTAAACACAGCCAGTAGCTTTTGCGGGGCTGAAAACGGACTCTCTTCTACCTCAACATCTCTTTTGAGTTCAGACTGCTGCGTATCACCTGTCAATTGTTTTTGGGAACCCCATCCTGGTTCTGGTTGAGAAACGGAATGTGGCTCATCCACTTTGGCAAGATCAATTAAAGCTGAATAGAAACGGTTTATGCGAACATCACATTTCACATCTTTTACATGAATTGGCCGGGCTAATTGAATATGGTCCAATTGGCGCACTCGGCTCAAAGCGACATAAACCTGACCGTTGGCAAAGGCGTTATTACCCAGGTCAATATACACATGAGGCAAAGTCTTTCCCTGTGACTTATGAATCGTTACCGCCCACGCCAGCATGAGGGGTAATTGGGTATACGTACCGATGACTTTTGCCACAATTTTATCTTTTTCCCGGTCGTACTCATACCTGTACTTTTCCCAGGTAACGGGCTCCACTTCATAAACAGGTTTACCAGGGACATCTACCAATTGTACTTTAACACAATTATCCTTAATGAAAACCACTTTACCTAAGCTTCCGTTAACCCACTTTTTGGTATCGTCATTTTTTGTGAACATCACTTTTGCGTCAGTCTTTAGCGTAAGATCAATGGGCGACGGAAGTATATCCCGCCCAATATCAAATTTTCCGGTAATCTTTCCTTTGAAACTGATCTCCCTAGAAGGCAACTGGGCCAATTCTTTAGCATTTATGTTATCCGCTTTCTTATTGGTGCAGACGAGGCATAAATGGTCATCTTGCTTTACATACGGTTTGTTAGCGAAATTATTTAAGGTTCCCAAAGTGTTTGGGATTTCCTGGCCCTCTCTGATGTTATTTAACAGGTCTGTAAACTGCTTTTCCTTTTGCCGAAATATATGGGTAAGGATAACGGGGATTAAGCTTATTTCCTGGAAACAATGGGCACTGAAGAAGTATTCAGACTCATACCCCATATTCTTTAAGACAGGTCCGTCATTATAGGTTACAACAGGCGGAAGCTGGTACAAGTCTCCAATGCACAGTACTTTTACCCCGCCAAATGGGTTTTTGTTTTTTCGTATTTGTTGTAAAAAGAGATTTATGCCATCCAAAATATCGGGCCTTACCATGGATATTTCATCAATAATAAGGAGTTCCATCTTCGTGTACAGCCCACGGTCTTTGGGTGGACGGATGTCATGGGCCTGAATAATCCTCGGAGGTAATCGAAACAGGGAATGCAAGGTTACACCCTTAATGTTCAGCGCCGCAACTCCAGTGGGAGCGCAAACAGCCATACGCAAGCGAAGTGATCTTTTTAGGTATTCTATCAGGGTTGACTTTCCTGTACCTGCTCCCCCTGTAACAAATATGAAAGAAGCACCGGCATCTATAAGGGCTTTTATCTGCTTGTACTCAGGGATTTCCTGGATATCGCCCAGGTTATCTAAACGATCAGACCTATTAGGCTTTGAATCTTTTTTCTGCTTAGGAGAATATGTAGCCTGCTCATTTAGCTTCCCAATTTGGACTGGCTTTATTCCTAAGAGGTCTTTTATGAATTTCAGCATTTTTATATTCCTGATTCAGTTTACCCATCCAATAGCAAAACATTCTGCTTTCTGGTTTTTATCGCTATCCGCTTTCCATTCAGGTGATTTATTTCCGTTTTCTTTACACCAGCCAAGCATATTAATAATACCGCTGCCCCAGCATTCAACGGTTTCAGATTCGCCGTCTGAAATTATTTTTTTGAGTTCATTTAAATTCATGATGATAGAACCCCTCTTTCAAGCCTGCCCTGGGGCCGTGATTCAACAATATCCGGCACACCTTCCGAGAAAATCGCGTTGCCGGTGTGATTGGAGTATATCTGAAAGACGAATTCCAGCCAGTATTGAAAATATTTCCCGTATTTTAAGTACATCCATATTTCATCTTCATCCACTGAGGCTCGAAGCCGCTGAAAGAACTCCTCCCATTGCTTTCTACCGGTGGCGCGGAATACATAAGGGGTATTGAACGTTACCCAGTTTCCGCCTTCCGATAAGGGCGGAAGGAGGCGCACATACCAGACTTCCCCGACCGTTCCGTTGTACCCGCTTTTGCATTCGCAGGAAAATTCCTCTTTATGGGGAATGTCCCATAAATACAATTTATTTTCACCCACACCGGTGACCTCATAAAAACTGCAATAAGAATCAAGCAGGTCATCCATAGGCTGAATAGCGTATTTCATAATGCCTTTTTTAGTAATGTATTCATTAAAAAGCATACCAAGGCTCAGGTTTTTATCGTAGATTGGGATATCCAGATTAAACCAGGCGCTGAAAAAGGTATTGGTAACCGGACTCATGGGTGGATAGGACGGCTGGTATTCTTCCTGCATGTCATATATGAGGTTATTGTGGTCGGCCAGCAGGTTGATTTTGTCCAGCGCCTGTTCGGAAAATTCGGAGCAGGTATTAAACACCGACATATATACTTTAAAATCCAGTCCCCCTTCAATTTCTTTGCCATCCAGTCCGCCTTTGTACCATGACCTCAAAAAGGCCAGATCATCTTTGCTCTTGGGAAATGAGATGTCGCTATTCAGGGTTTTCCTTAATAATTTGCTTGCCATAACGTCCTCATGCCGGTACTACATATCCTATTTTTTTTAAACAAGTTTTAAATGCGCCCAAATGTTTATGAGGGACCGCAAGGCGCTTTTCCCCGGCCCTGAAACAATATTTTTTGGCCGAGGTATCATTTGCTATCAGCATGGCGGTAATATCGTCCCTGGTATTGATTAGCACTGCCTCCTCGGGACTTTCCAGGGACTTCAGTTTTTTCCCGATACCCTCAAACAACTTTTTGAAAACAGCCGGAACAGAGGTCCCCGAATTCTGCTCCAGGAACCCGTTAACTTCATCTAAGGTTCCGCCTTTATCAATGAAATCCAACAGGTTTTTTTCAACCAATTTCCAGGTATAATCGTTTTTCCGTTTGGCGAAGCGATCGAGCATCATGTTGTCATAGCTGGAGGGACCGGCACCACCGGAATAAACAATATCAAAATTATCCAGCATCGTGAGGTTTTTGACCGAATTCTGTTCCGGCGGCGCATACTGATTTATATTTCCCAGGCAATATGCCCCAAGAGTGTTGAGTCTCACATAAAGCAATCCGTCATACCGGCCGCAAAAGGCGTCGTTATCCGTTCCCCAGCAGCCGTCAAACTCCGGCCACAGCATATGAGGAAATACATAGGCAGCATCGATCATGCCGAGGGTCGCCATATACTCGAAGAGGAAGACGCGCAGGTACTGCATGTTTATTTCGTTGGCGTGGTTCCCCAGGCTGCCGTACTGCAGTTCCTCGAAATAGAGATAGAAAGAATCGGTACTGGCATCGAAGCCGTTGCCGCTCGCATAGGCAAACCGGAAGGCCTCTTTAATGTCTATCCATTTTCCAACAGGCCAACGTTTCATTGAGCCCGTGATTTTACGGTGTCTGGCCGAGGGTTTTGTCATATAGCGTTTGGCCCGTCCCGATTGGCCCCGAATCCGGTTTACTCTCCTGAGTTCGTCAAAGGAATCGCTGGTTAAAAGGTTATTAAACCCTGCCTTCATCGCATCGGCATCAAGGGACGAAAGAACGGTCTTTCCGGTCCTGGTCAGGGCCAGGGCTCCTCCTCTGGCAGTTGCCCATTTGCATTGCTGCAGGATGACGGGCCAGGCAAAAGCCCGCATAGGCCCCCCTTCCCCATCAATTTCGCGGTGTAAGTCAATATCAGGCTCCAATTGGAATTCTGGAATATACAGAACATTTCCCATTGCTTTTACCGTAGCGCTGGTCGGAAACCCGCTTTTAGGCGATAGTTTTGTTTTACCCCGGCCAACCTCCTGCAATACCCTGCGCAGTTCGGGAAAAACATTTCTTTCCCCGCTGAAAACGTGGACCTTTCTGGGACGGTCTTTATTGAAATGTTCGTATGAGGCAGGCTGATATGTTTCCGGCACATCTTCAACGCAATTTATTTTTGCGGGTTCGGGTTTCTTGACATGGGGTTTCAGGTGCTCAATTACTTCTTTAGGCATGACATATGCCTGCCGGTAACGCTCCACCGCCAATACCAGGTGAAGGAGGGTGTTCGAAGTATAGCTCCAGGAAGAATCAAGCGGAAATTCACCCCCGTGATTGGCCATAAATTCTTCAGGCGTAATCCTGCCTTTGGTATGCACCATTTCCGTTACAAAACTCATTTCCAGATCGTCAAGAATCTCCAGATATTCCTCCGGACGCCTGTTCATCAATCTCCCCAGGGCCGAAATAAGCTCTTTTTTACGCCTGAGGTCTTTGGAAAGGCCCAATTCTTTGGCAATGGCTTTTAAAACATCAACATTGCGTGTATTCAGGATCTCTTTCGGGTATGTCATCATTCTTTCCTTTTCTCAACTCAATTTTGCATTGTTCCCACTCGCCGGTTGAATTCAGATAACCGGTACCATTGATGATTTTTCTTTTCCATCAGGGTATCCTCTCATGCTTTGCTTCAATTGATAATGACATGATCTCCAATCTCAGCCTGGCTTGTTTTGGGCGGGTGCAGGTAAAACTTTCCAAGAACTTTGCCGCCGTATTCTATCTCACAGAAGTTGTCTTGGTTGTTCAAAACATTATTCGCGTAAAGAGTCAAAGCGGTCAAAGTGGGCATTCTTATGGCAATGTCTCCCGGTTCCAACCGGTTTAACCAGACAAGCCTTGCGTCTAATCTCACACTGGCGTTTGGCCAGTCGTAAGCTTTCATAAGCTGGCCCTGCACATGAACCCCGTTAATTTTCAATGGAATTTCTTTTTTCAACATTATTGCGATAATTTCTCCTGTTCAATATCAGGTTACCCCTAGCCAACAACTATACAGCTTCCTTATACGTCAACCCAAATACAGTATCTGTCATCCACCGCTTAAAGCCTTCATTATCACAGAACTGCTTGAACAATTCCGTATCATCCTTCATAACTTCCGTCATAACCCGCATAAGGGCCTTGTCATGCTCGATACGGGCGTTTTGTTTATCGGAATGTTCTTGGGCATTTTTATAAGCAGTATCCGCTGCCACCCTGGACGGAATAACTTCGGTAATTAATTCACGAACCCTGTCGGCGTCTGCCCAGGGGATATTTCCAAACTGATCATTGAATGCCTTGATAATGTTTGATAGCCGATCCAATTCCGGTTCCGGTTTTGAACCTCCGCCACTAGTTGGGACCGGTTCAATTTCAGCATCTTCATCAGGAAGCAGGATGCTTTGCATGGCCCGTTTTTCCACGCGGTAACTGTCCATATCAATTGCATCCAATATGCCGCGTGACAAGTCTTCTTCTTTAGGCGCGGGAAGCTTGGGTATGAGAAAATTCAAAAAGATGGAACGTTTTTCCCACTCGGCATTTGTATAGGGTAATACCGCTGATAGAAAACCATAAGTTCGTGTAAATGCCTTTGCCTTGCCTTTGAAATCCACCTGCCCGTTTTCATCCAGGTCCTGATTATAGACCGCCACACAAGCATCAAGTATCGGGTCCAAGGTATCTCTCTCAGCGCCCTTCAGGTAAAATTCCACTAGCTGGTCAATTTGATTTTGCGCGTATACCTGGTACCCGTCCAAATCCGCCTGAAGATCATGCAGTTTGTTGGGGTCGGTTTCATCCGAAAGAATAGTTGTCCTGTAAAAATCGGCGAATGATACCTGGATGATATCGGTGTTGTTTAGGAAATCCAAAACAAATACATCATGCTTTTTAGGGTGCGCCCTGTTAAGCCTGGAAAGTGTCTGCACAGCTTTGGTCCCTGACAATGTCTTATCAACATACATAGTATGCAAGAGCGGTTCGTCATATCCTGTCTGGAACTTATCCGCACAAACCAAAAACCGGTAGGGTTCTTGTTTGATTTTATCGGCAATTTGCCCAGAGGGAAAGCCGTTCAAAGAGGCTTCATTCACCTTGTTCCCTCCATAATCATAATCTCCGGAAAAGGCTACGATGGCCTTATATCTGCTTTTACGTTCCAGCAGATACTCTTTAATCGCATGATAATACTGAATGGCCCGTTCGATGCCATTGGTAATTACCATGGCACGGGCTTGCCCGCCAATCTTATTCTGAGCCGTCACCTGTTCGTGAAAATGATCAACCATAATCTCCGCTTTTAGCTTTATGGCATGATCATGGCCTTCCACAAACCGTCTTAGCTTCTTCCTGGCTTTCTTTGTATCGAACTCAGGGTCTCCTTCCACAGTCTTTGCCAGTTTGTAATAACTGGCAACCGGGGTGTAATGTTTAAGCACATCCAGAATGAACCCCTCCTGGATGGCTTGTTTCATGGTATAGCTGTGAAACGGCAAATGCTTCACCTTGCCATCAGGTTGAGGTATCGGCTCTCCGAATATTTCCAATGTCTTATTCTTGGGTGTGGCAGTGAAAGCGAAATAGCTCGCGTTTGGGAGCAGCTTCCTTGATTCCATTACGCGGTTAATCTTGTCCTCGGTTGTCTCTTCTTCTCCCTTTTCTCCGGCTTCTGATAGTGCCTGGGCCATGGCAGAGCTTGTCTTTCCTCCCTGGCTGGAATGCGCTTCATCAATTATAATTGCGAACTTTCTTTTCCGTTGTTCGTTCCCGATTTCATCCAGGATAAATGGAAACTTCTGAACTGTCGATATGATGATCTTTTTCCCTTCCTCAATGAACTTACGCAGGTCTCCAGAGTGCTTTGCATGACCAACAGTGGCCGCAACTTGAGCATATTGTTTTATGGTATCCCTTATCTGTTTATCCAGTATGCGCCTGTCTGTCACAACGATTATGGAATCAAATACAGCCGTCTCATTTTTTTCTAAACGGACCATCTGATGTGCCAACCATGCGATAGAATTTGACTTTCCGCTCCCAGCCGAATGTTGAATCAAGTAACGTTTCCCAGCACCATTTGCCTGAGTATCCGCTAATAGATTACGCACCACGGTAAGCTGATGATAGCGGGGCCATATTTGGGTCTTTTTCTTGCGGCCAGTTTTCTCATCTTTGGATTCAACTATCTGGGCATAATTCTCAATGATGTTCGTAAGGCTATCTTTGGCAAGGACCTCGTTCCATAAATAATCAGTTTTTATTCCATTCGGGTTGGGAGGATTCCCCGCCCCATCATTCCACCCTTTGTTAAATGGAAGGAACCAGGATGCTTTGTCTTTTAAATGGGTACAGAACTTTATTTCGCTATCATCAACCGCGAAATGCGCTATACATCGTCCAAACTCAAACAGTTTCTCTTTTGCGTTTCGGTCTTTTTTATACTGCCAAACAGCATCGTCCACCGTCTGTTTGGTCAGGCTGTTCTTGAGTTCAAATGTGGCGATTGGCAAGCCATTTATAAACATGCCAAGAACCAGCGCCAATTGGGTTTCATCCCGACTGTAACGCAATTGGCGAGTCACCGAAAACCGGTTCAGTCCATAGAGAATGTTTGCCGTGGCGTTTTCCGGTGATGGTGTCCCGAAAAAAACATCGATATCATAATTGCCATGCCTTAGTCCGTTGCGCAAAACATCTATAACTCCCCTCTTGGAGATTTCACCCTGGAGCCGAGCCAGGAATTTCCTGCGTTTGGGATTGTCTTCAACGAGTTCCAAAGATTCGGCAATTTCCGGCTGAGTCTCTTTTAAAAAGACTGATAGCTGGGTTAAATCGACGCAATATTCCCGGTCGTATTCCAGAGGATTTCCACAAATCCATCCCTTTCCACCATAGGGAGCAATCGGTTCTGCAACCTCACCAGGTTTAGGAGGATCACACGGTTTTCCGGTCAATGTAGCACAAATTAACCGCTCCAATCCTCTTTCGCTTGTATCTGTAGCCATATTACCCCAGTCAAGTACCCATCAAGTAAATTTTGCCCTGAAAACCGCGTTTTTTGAAAGAAATAGGCATTTTAGCATATCAAAATCAAGCATCTATCAAACAACCATCAAACAAAAAAAGTCCCGATTTTTGAAAAAAAAACAATATTAGGCCCAAAGAACCTTGTTCCTATTTTTGAAGAAATAAAACCTATCAAGCAAGCCCTCCCTTTGACCTATAAGATTGAGCAGCCCAGAATGGAAGATAATTGCGGCTTCGAGTCCCGACATCCGGATCTTGGATGACAATCAATCCTGCTTCTACGGCTTCTCGAAGAAGTCTTGAGGCTTCAGCAGAGTTCTTATCAGAAATACCAAACCGTTCACGAAGAGTCGTGTTTGTCATTTGCTTCCGCGTCACATAGCAAAGACAAGAATGCAGATAGCATGCTCTAATACGATCTTCCTTGCTCATGTCTTTCAATTCCTTATGCGCAAAAAGTACGGTCCGGGTAAACTCTGGAGGCACTTCAAATAATGGTGCGGGAAGCTGGAATATTTCTACCTGTCCGATTACTTTGTCTATACCACTACCCCGTTCTTCACAAATTCTAAAACGGCGCATGAGGGAAGCCAGAATTTCATTCCGCGATTTAGGAGGAGTATCCAGAAACCTCTGTGTGTCCACCAGTGGTTCCCCGGGATTGGTTATTTCAATCCGGTCAGAAAATATCTCAACCATAGGGCCAGCCCCGGAAACGAAAAAATCCTGGTGTATCAAAGCATTGGCCACAAGTTCCCTTACAGCAATTTCCGGAAACATGGGCACAACTTTGCGAAGCGCTTTACCCATAACTTCATTTGAGGGAAGGAGACCGTTTATATAATCGATCAAACCTTCAAAACCGGAGGCATACCCCTTTGTGCCACCCTGTTCTTTGATTGTTTCTTCTCTGCTTATACCTTTGTATTGGATAACCCTTACGACTTTTCTATTCAGCTTTTCAAATTTATCCAGGCGCTTTGCAAACAATACCGCCCCCAAGTTGGTAATGTCCCACCCGCCAGGAGGGCTAGGTTGGATTAGCTTGTCTTCTTTAAGAGCCTCCAGAATCCCATCTTTATTGGTTGGTAAAGGCAATTCCAGTAAATCAAAATACGCAGGGTAATCCAGCATCCGTAAAACGGTATCTGAATCCTGGCATTGAGCAGCCACAAGCACTTCAAATGGAGTTTTATCAAACACTCGCCAAAGTTCCCGCTCCCGATCAGGCGCGTCCTTTAAAGATTTTGTTACCTCTCCGATTCTGATATATTCGACACCATTAAAACGAACCGGATTGTGGGTAGCTCTTTCAATTTCAAGTAATACGACGATCTTACTGTCAATTTCAATTTCATTAAACCGGAAATGAATTTTTGGATTAAGCGAACGGAGCAGCCAGTTTTCCAGAGGTTCATTTCCTTTCCTGGATGTTGAAGGCTGAAAAGTTGTTCCGAGTATTGAATGTGAACTATCCTCTATACCCCAAAGGAGGTATGCCATGGTCTTGCCATTTATTGCAGCACTGTTAGCAAGAGCAGAGATACATTCTCCAATCATTTGCGGATCTACGTTATTGTGCTTGAACTCAACCCATTCAACCTCACTTGTGAGTTTGCATAATTCTTGCACAAGCCCAGCTAAATATTCTGGTGTTTGAGGTGTGTTCACGCCTCTGTCTCCTCTATAACTGACTCCATTTCTTCCATTATATCTTCATCCGATTTTAAATTATCTTCCAAATCGATGTCTTCCAATTCATTCATATCTGGCAGGTTTTCTGTAGCATCCCGGACATCTAATTTTCCAGTTACGACATCTGAGGTTAATCGAACCTGGTAAGCCTGTATTAGCTCTATTTCATTTTTTTGATGTTGATGTAACTTTTCTAGGATTGCAATTTTTTGATCTAAATGGCTACAAATAGCCTTTTGTTCCTTATTGGAAGGAAGAGCGAGAAAAACTGATTTTACTTCCCCCAAACCAAGTCCTTGTTTTGTTCCGCCATATTCACCTGTTTTAAATTGATTTTTACCAGTTTCTGAATAAAGAAAATACGTCAAATATTTTGGGACAACAGTCACTGGCTTTGGTCGTAAAAGAGCTACATGTTGATTAACATAAGCTGTTTCTGGTAAATCTTCATCTACAAGCACGACATTTCCAGTTAATGCACCAGTGATACAAACGAGAACATCATTGGACTCAACACTTGTTCTTTCACCTTCCGAACCGGATGGTGGTGTTACATGTTGAATTGAATTGAGATTTGGTTTCATAGAACGGCCAAGATTACCACTTTGTAAGAAGATAGATCCACTATCACTATAAAAGTTTGCCCACCCTCTGGATCCGGAGGTAATAAATGATATTACTCGGCGTACTTGTAATATTTCCCAATGTGCTGGAACATTCCCCAAACATTCCACCCCAGAGGGCTTCATTTTAACCTTTGGATCCAACCCTTGAGTTACAGCCTCATGAATAATAGCCTGTTTTTGTTCTTCCAACAGCTTGATAAGTTTTTGTTTGGCCTTTATATGCTTGTTAATACGGCTGTTCATGTAATCCAGGTATTTGACAACAGCATTTTGTTCGGGGAGTGGAGGAACTGGAAATGGTGCACATAAAAAGGAATCATCTGTTAACTGTAATCGGGAAGTCCATATTCCTCTTGAACGAACCTGTAATTCCCATTGAAAAGGTTTTGACCTAACTAGTTGGTGAACAAATCTAGGGTTAAACAATTTATTTGGTCGATACACCCCATATGCTGTACTAATAACACCATGATATTTAGAAACACCCAGTCCATGAGCCCATGCCCAAAGACTATTGATTACGAGATCATTTGGCCAACACAATTTATACCCAATATATGATTCAGCTTTAAACATGGTGACATTAGCAGTTTTTCGGGGTACTATTCCATTAGCTGCAGAAACAGTAAGTAATTCTTCTTTACCTGTTTCCGAACGAATATCTATACATTTGAATAGGTATTTACCCCGATACAGTTTCCAATGTTTGGGTATTTTACCTAACCATCCTAGCCCGGATTCCTTAGTTTCAGGATAAGCTTTTATTCCTGTCATCATCACTTATCTGCTCCGATAATTTCTTCTAGCAAACCTTCCGTCTCTTTGCCCAAAGACAGAATATCTGTCCTAATTTCGTCAAGGCTTCGCATGGACTGTGGTTTGTAGAAATACCGCGTGAAGCTGATCTCATATCCGATCTTCACACTGTCGTTTACATACCATGCGTCCTGTGCATAAGGAAGCACCTCTCTTTTTAGAAAAGCTTCAATGCCCCCCTCTTCAAGAAGTGGAATTTGTTCAGTATCACGGAGTTCCGAATCGGGTTCATATTCTACTACTACTTTTTTACCCTTAATGGTCTTTTCAAAAAGGCCCCTGATAGGATCGGGTTCAGCTACTTTTTTATGGATCTTTTTGATAATGGGAGGGGCATTTTCTGAACGCTCGCATGTTTCTCTTAATTTTTTCAGTTCCACAGCTTTGTATATCTTTTCGGGGTCTGCACCCTTTAAGCGCAAAGGCCGTTCAACTGTAACCTTTGAATACCCGAGAGCAGCATTATCAAATATTCTACTTTCTTCCGTCTCTTTAAAATCAAGGTACACTTGACATATGCGTTGGATGTCCTCTTCGCTAAATTCGCAATTTTTCTTTCCCAGGTTTTTACGCAGCGGCTTGAACCATTTTGTGGCATCTATTAATTGAACCTTGCCTTTGCGCTTTTTGGTTTTCCTGTTACTCATCACCCAGATGTATGTGGCGATGCCGGTGTTGTAAAACATGTTCAAAGGCAATGCTACGATTGCTTCCAGCCAGTCGTTCTCAATAATCCACCTACGGATGTTGCTCTCTCCCTGACCTGCGTCCCCGGTAAAAAGTGAACTTCCATTATGGACTTCCGCAATCCGGCTTCCCATTTCTGTCTTCTGCTTCATCTTGC
>JBHPJW010000229.1:0-2042 GCA_042567505.1 Fibrobacterota bacterium | reverse complement strand
TGCGGAAGAACCGGTAAAAGCCGAACCGGCCCAAGCCGGGGATAAGAAAGCAGAGCCTGCCAAGCAGGAACCGGCGAAAGCTGAGGAGAAAAAGGAAGAGCCAAAGAAGTAATTTAGGTTTGGAGTATCATAGGTGTGAGGTGTAAAGCGCAAAACCATGTCATGCCGGACTTGATCCGGCATCTTTCCCAGGTATTTTTGGCTAGTAATTACAAGGGTAAGACGCCGGGCCGGGGCCCGGCGTGACAGATCATGGCGACATTTTTTTTCTCACCACTCGTAACTGAATTATGAAGATACTGGTCTTAGGCGGCGGGGGTTTTATCGGCTCGCATTTTCTGGAAAAAGCCCTGGAACAGACTGACTGGAACATCCTGGCTGTTGACCTCTCTTCAAAAAAAGTCGAACACCTGCTTCCCAATTCCCGCCTGACTTTTATTAAAGAGAGCGTATATGGTCCTTCTCTAAATGATTGGATAGGTGAGTCAGACATAGTTGTCTCCCTGACAGCCATATGTAACCCTTCTTATTATAATACGGAGACTTTAAAAGTAATCGAGGCCAATTTTATTCACCCTCTGGAGATTGTGAAAATATGCGCTTCCCGGAGAAAACGATTAATTCAATTCTCCACGAGTGAAGTGTATGGGAAGACCCCCGCGTCACTCGGCGTAGATTCCTGGCAGTATGATAAGATGAGCGAAGACGAGTCCCCTCTGATTTTAGGTCCGGTGGCAAAGCAAAGATGGTCATATAGCTGCGCTAAGCAATTGCTGGAACGGGCTATTCTGGCCTGCGGCAAAGAACAGGGCCTGCACTATACCATCATACGTCCCTTTAACTTCATCGGGCCGCGCATGGATTACATTCCGGGCGTGGATGGAGAGGGCGTCCCCAGGGTACTGGCTTGCTTCATGGCCGCGCTCATCTTAAACCAGCCGTTACAACTGGTCAACGGCGGCCTGCAGAAACGCGTTTTCACCTCTATCGGGGATGGAATTGAGGCGCTGATGGCCGTGATTAAAAATCCTCAGGCGAGCTTCGGAAAGGTTTTTAATGTGGGAAACCCCAACAATGAAATTTCCATTGCCGACCTGGCCAGAAAGATGATGAGCATGTTCCCCGAGGTCTCAGGAAGACAGCTGGGCCGGCAATGCAGGCTTAAAATCATTTCCGGAGAAACGTTTTACGGTCCCGGCTATGATGATTCCGACCGCCGCCTTCCTGACATTTCCCTCGCACAATCCCTGCTGAACTGGAAGCCCGGAATTGATCTGAACAACGCCCTGAGACATTCGATGCGCGCCTACCTGGATCAATATTCCAGCGGAAACCTGAACGTTGCCTGACCTTTCGGTTTTTATTCCGGCCTATAATGCTGAGAAGCACCTGGCCGGAGTGATTAAGCGCTTTCCCGAATCCCTCTGGCCTGATATCAAATCCCTCTGGATAATCAACGACGGCAGCACTGACGGCACCCAAAAGATCATTGAGCAATTGAAACGGGAACACAAGCGTGTGAAATCCATCAACTTCAGTATAAATCAAGGCTACGGAGCAGCAGTTAAGGCAGGATTGAACGCTGTTAATGCCGACTCTCCCGACTACACATTCTGCATCCACGCTGACGGGCAATACGCTCCCGAAGGCATGCCTGATTTCATTAAAGCCGCCGAAAAAAAAGGCCTGGACCTGGTACAGGGCTCGCGCATGGCGCCGGGCACTGCGCTTGAGGGCGGCATGCCGCTCTATAAATACGCGGCGGGAAAAATGCTTACGGCCATGGAAAATTTTGTATTCGGGATGAGGCTCTCTGATTATCACAGCGGGTATTTATGTTACGGGAAAAAGACCCTGGGAATCCCTTTTGAAGGCCTGAGCAACAGTTTTGATTTTGATTTGGAAGTGATAGCCTGTGCCCGGAAAAGAGGCCTGCGAATCGGCGAAGTTGGCATACCCACGCAATATGCCGATGAGACGTCACACCTGAATCCGATAACCTATGGTTTCAGGGTGTTGGGGGTGCTGATGAAATACCTGGC
>JBHPJW010000228.1:0-2045 GCA_042567505.1 Fibrobacterota bacterium | reverse complement strand
CGGGGTTCTTCAGGAGCTTGGTAATCTGGATTTCTTATTCCGTCACCGTCAGAATCGCCACAGTGCTTGTGGTACCTCCGCCGGTGTTGGAGACAACAACATCGAACTGCGCACCATTGTCTGCCAGAACAGTGGCTGGAGTTGTGTATCCCGCTAAGACGGCCCCGGCTATGGGCGTCCCGTTTTTTCTCCATTGATAGGTTACCGGCGCGATGCTGGTAACGCTCACGCTGAAGCTGGCGGTCTGTCCTACGGTCACTGACTGGTTTGCCGGCGGGACTGTAATCACGGGAGGCAGCGGATTCACTGTGAGCATGGCGGCATTAGAAGTCACGCTGCCGCTGCTGTTGGTCACGACCACATCGTACTGCGCTCCGTTGTCCGGCAAAGTAGAGGCCGGAGTGGTATAGCCGGCAGAGGTAGCGCCTGCTATGGGCGTCCCGTTTTTTCGCCATTGATAGGTCATGGCTACGCTGCTGGTGGCTGTTACGCCGAAGCTGGCGGTCTGTCCCTCGGTTACCACCTGACCCGCAGGCTGGACTGTTATCACGGGAAGGGCTGGGTCCACGGTCAGGACAGCGGCACTGGAGGTCACGCTGCCGCCCCTGTTGGCAACAACCACGTCAAACTCCGCGCCATTGTCTGCCAACACAGTGACAGGAGTTGTATATCCAGCTGAAGTGGCGCCTGCTATGGGTGCCCCGTCTCTCCGCCATTGATAGGTGAGGGGAGCTGTGCTGGAGGCAGTCACGCTGAAGCCGGCGGTCTGTCCCTCGGTTACTGCCTGACCCGCGGGGTGGACCGTTATCACGGGAGGTAAAGGTATTTCCAGCACCGTAAGCGTGGCAGGGGAGGTGCTTGCCGTTCCCCCTTCATTGCTCACCACACACCGGTAGTCCATGGTGTCATCAAGTACCGTACTGGAAATGGTGTAGTTGGCCTCATTCCCGCCTCCGATGTTCCTCCATCTATTGTTAATCCATCTCTCCCAGCGATAGGAGAGGTCAAAGCCGGAAGCCAGGACAGTAAACGTAACCGGGTCCCCTTCGTACACGGTTTGTGAAACGGGATGAGTGATGATGACGGGTGACAATGGCAGCACGTTCAAGCCGGCTCCGTTGCTGGTGTCGTTACCCGCGGCATTGCCTGCCACGCAGCGGTAAGCTCCTTCATCCGGCATTGTCGCTGCGCTTATGGTGTGCTGAGTTCCGGTGGCGCCGGGAATATTTGTCCCGTCCTTCTGCCACTGATACGTTACCCCGGTTCCAATGGCAGTGACTGAGAACACTGCCGGTCCGCCCTCGTCAACTGTCTGGGGGGAGGGATGGACGGTGATTTCAGGCGGGGCGAGGCTTACAGTCATGACTGCTGTCTGGCTGGTTACACTGCCGAGTCCGTTGGAGATGACTACATCAAATTCTGTTCCATTATCCGCCAGCACAGCTTCCGGAGCAGTATAGCCCGGTGAACTGGCCCCGGTAATGGCTGCGCCGTTCCTGCGCCACTGATAGGTGAGGGGCTCCGAACCTCCTGCCGAAACGCTGAAGACAGCTGACTGCCGTTCCAGCACAGCCTGCGGGGCCGGTTGGGAAATGATAAAGGGCGCCACTGCCGCTGCTGTGACCGTCAGAGTGAAGTTGCTGTATACCGAACCTCCGTCATTGGAAACGACACAGCGGTATTCCCCTGCGTCGGACAACACAGTACTGGCAATGGTGTAAAAATCTTGGTCTACGGGGGTGTTCGGGATATCAGTCCAGAGACCATCGATGCGTTTCTGCCAGTAATAGCGGAGCGCCAGGCCCTCAGCGACCAGAGAAAAGGCGGCGGGTCCCCCCTCGACCACGGTTTTGGAAACCACGGGGGTAGTGATGACCGGCGGCGCCATGGTGACGGTTAATTCCGCTCCGTCACTGGCGGTACTGCCCGCGGAGTTTCTTGCCAGGCAGCGGTAGGTGCCGGCATCAGCCATTACTGTGCTGCTGATGGTGTATTGATTTCCAGTGGCGCCGGAAATATCTGTCCCGTCCTTCTGCCACTGGTAC
>JBHPJW010000227.1:0-2046 GCA_042567505.1 Fibrobacterota bacterium | reverse complement strand
CTTTTAATGGGCGAATGTTCGGGATCCATGCGTTTGGAGATGCCGTTTCTGATGTACAGGGGAACAAAAGACTTTATGATATCAGTTATTCCCAGCCACATTCTGACAATAATCCTGGAAAGCAATACCGACTCAAAGCGCTCTATTCCCTCTTCCTGCTGCCCCAGGTCGAGCGTCGTCTGGGTGACCGTGCGGGCCTTCTTGGATATCCACAGGGTGACGACCATGATGGCTCCGGCAATCAGAAGGAGATAGGTATTGGTGGGGACTTTTTTGGCCAGCATGCCCATGGATATGGTCAGTGGAGAATCTGAGGCTGCCGCGGCCTGGTATGAGGCCAGGCCGGCCAGGGGAACGCCGATAAAATTTACCAGGTCATTGGCTGCAAAAGCCATGGCCAGGGCAAAGGTGCCGATGAGAATAAGGGATTTGAGAATATTGATTCTGAAAAACAGCAGAATTTGAAAAACAACAGTTGAGGCGACAAAGGCCCAGAACATGATGGTCCAGGCGTTTTCCTTTATGTAGGCGGTTGATTCAGGGGTGAGGAAGGAGGCGCCCTTGGATCCCTTGACCAGGATGAAATAGAAAATGCTGGCCATGGCAATGCCGCCCCACACTCCGCCGTAGCGTTTGAGCCTGGGCATGTAGTTAAAAGAAAAAAGCAGCCGCGTAAAGAACTGGACCACGGCCCCGAATAAAAAGGCCACCACCACTGAAAGCAGTATCCCGAATATGATCATCAGCGCCTTGGCTGTATTGATGTATTCGCCGAGCGAGGCCAGGCTCCCGCTTTCCGCCTGGATTTTAAGTATCGAGACAGCAACTGCTCCCCCCAGCAGCTCAAACACGATGGAGACCGTGGTGGAGGTGGGGAGCCCGAAGGTGTTGAAAAGATCCAGGAGGATGATGTCGGTAAGCATCACGGCCAGGAAAATGGCAAGCAGTTCCGGCATGGTGAAAAACTGGGGGTGGAAGATTCCCTTTCGGGCCACTTCCATCATGCCGCTGGAAAAGGTCACTCCGGCCAGAATGCCCAGGCTGGCCACAATCATGATCACAGCCCTCGGGGCCACCCTGGATCCTATGGAAGAAGTCAGAAAATTGACCGCGTCATTGCTCACCCCTACGATGAGGTCGAATACGGCAAAAGCGATGAGTATGATGACTGCGGCTAGAAAAAATTCCGTGGGCATGCTTTTATCTTTCCCTCATTGTTTTCCGCAGGTACCGAAATGTAAGAAAGCCACCTGTAACTGTTGTCGTTTTGACATATATAAATTTAGGCCTTGGCCTGGCAATTTGGAATGCGTTTTAAGCGGAAATTAATGCAAATATGTCAAAGGATTTTAAGGCAGGCAAATCCTGACGATCAATCCTCAAGGCCGTGTTGACAAGCGGTCCTGATGTGTTATTTATCCGAGTGTCGTACTATTCTTCCCTCTATCAGGTAAATCACGTCTTCAGCGATATTAGTAGTGTGATCAGCTATCCTTTCCAATTGCTTAGAGATAAACAGCAGATTCAGCCAGATATCCGCCTTTTCGGGGTCTCTTTTAAGGGCATTTTTCATTTCTTCAAAAAAGCTTTGATGGAAGTGGTCGACTTCGCTGTCTTTCTCCTCTATTTCCCGGGCCAGATTGGCGTCGAGATTCACCAGCGAATCCAGCCCCGACTTGAGCATTTTCCGTACCTGAATCGCGCAGTCATTAAGCCGGCTGAAATAGGACATACCTTCCAGTTTGAGAGGAATGGAGAGCAGGCGCTCCACGATATGGACGGCCATGTCGTCGATGCGCTCCAGGTCATTGTTGATTTTCAAGGTGGCAATGATGAAACGCAGGTCCGAGGCCACCGGCTGATGCAGGGCCAGTATTTTCAGGCAGTCCTCTTCAATTTCTATTTCATATTCATCGATGCGTTTTTCCTTTTCAAAGACCCCCCTGGCGATTTCCTGGTCATGCTTTTCCAGGGCGTACAGGGCCTGGGTGAGGTTCTCCTCCACCATGGAACAGAAATAGAGCATTTTCTTTTTTAGGTTCGCCA
>JBHPJW010000226.1:0-2061 GCA_042567505.1 Fibrobacterota bacterium | reverse complement strand
CTAAATAGAGGAGGAAACCGTCATACTTTGAAAAATCTCGGTTTGATACTACTTTTCTGGCCGATTTGGGGCTATAGCTCAGTTGGTAGAGCACGACGCTGGCAGCGTTGGGGTCAGGAGTTCGACTCTCCTTAGCTCCAAAAACCTCTTTGTCTGTCCACATGAAAACAGTTCTGGTTTTTCTGTTCATCTCAGCGGTCACCACCGGTGTTTCCGCCAAAACAATCAAGTACCTCGGGCCCGGTCATGTGGATGTGCAGGATTCCATCAGCTTGAGAGATCTGTCCCAGGACGTCTTTCAGATGCCGGAGCACTACCTGTTTGACATCAACTGGGGATGGATAAACGCCGGACAGGCCACTCTGGAGCTCAAACCGGCCGAAAAACCTAATCTCTGGAAAATCCAGTCCCTGGCCTGGTGCAACCGGTTCTTTCAGACCTTTTATCCCGTGTATGACACCATATTTTCTCTGATAGACTCCAGGGGCATATATCCCGTCCATTTTGAGAAAAACCTGCATGAGGGTTCTTATGAGGCGCACATCAAGTCCTGGTTCGATCAGGAAATACATAAGGCATGGTTACAGGACACCGTTTGTGAGATAGCCCCATTCACCCACGACATCCTTTCCGCTTTTTATTACATCCGCACCCAGGATCTTGTTCCGGGAAAGACGTTCAACATGGCAGCAGTGTCCGGCAAGAAAAAATACACCCTGGTAGTGATCTGCCACCGGAAGCAAACTATTGAAGTGCCGGCGGGCAGATTCAAGACCGTGGTGGTGGAGCCCAAGCTCACAGGCGTGCACCTGTTTAAGGCCAAGGGCAAATTGACTATCTGGCTTACGGATGATAAAAGACATATTCCAGTGAAAATGAAAAGCAAAATAGCTGTGGGCTCCATCACAGCCGAGCTTATCCAGGCGACCGGCACAGTGGCCATTGCGCCTAAAAAGGAGTGAAAAAGTTTAAATTATTAAATCGTAATTAAAGATTATTCGCCGTACCTCTTTATTAGTAATGCCGCAGGCAATCGCCCTATCAATCCGTAATTTGTAATCTGTAACCAATATCATATCCCGGGAATGGGGCCATCACCCCTTCATTACCCCCAGCGGCTCGAGACGGGTAACCACTTCCACCAGGTCTTTCTGGCTCTCAATGACCAGGTGAATGTCCTTGTAAGCCTGGGGCGCTTCGCTCAAATCAGCGCCTTTTTTCTTCTTCATCCACTTGTCGTAAACAATGTCGCCCATGGCCCGGTTACATTCCTCTGCGGTGTGGGTGCGGTTGAACTGCCTGCGGCCCATGAGACGCCCCGCGCCATGGGAGCATGATTTAAAACTCTCCGGATTGCCGAGCCCTTGTACAATATAGGATGCCGTCCCCATGGAGCCGGGAATGATGCCCAGTCTGCCTTTGTCGGCCCGGGTAGCGCCTTTTCTATGGACCATGACCTCTCTGCCGAAATGATGTTCACTGGCTGCAAAGTTGTGATGTATGTTGATCTCCCGGGTAAAGCCGCAGCCAAGGACATCATAGGCGCAGTCCTTGAACCTTTTCATCATAAGCTGCCGGTTGGCGTACGCGAATGCAAGCGAGAAGTCCATGGCCGGGCAGTATTCATGAAAAAGCTTTGAATCTTCCGGCAGAAACGCCAGTCCGTCGCCGCCTTTATACTTGAATCTGCGGCCGTAGCGCTTTTTGCAGTAGTCCTGGGCCTGGTTGTTGTATTCCCTGGCGATTTTGTATCCAAAGTTGCGGCTGCCGGAATGAAGCATCAGCCAGATACATCCGTCGGATCCTTTTTGCAGTTCAATAAAATGGTTGCCGCCCCCCAGGGTTCCCAGCTGCTTTCGGGCGGAAGGCAATTCCCGCCTGATTACCGGCAGGTCAGGGGCCCTTTCAAATCCATCCCATTGCTGGTTCTGTTTATGGTGCTTAAACCCAACCGGGACAATGGATTTCAAGGCTCCCAGTATGTCCCTGATCTCATCAGAACCGGTGTCTGATGCGGCCCGGTTGGTTTGAACGGCGCTCATTCCGCAGCCTATATCCACG
>JBHPJW010000225.1:0-2069 GCA_042567505.1 Fibrobacterota bacterium | reverse complement strand
GGCTGCAGATTCAAGCTATCTTGACTTTTTGCATCAGCAGTTTTCATTACCTGCTGGTCATCAACAAGAACCCAATCCTGATCCACTACGACGTTCATGGCAACTTCAGCCGGATTTTCCGACATGGTGGAAACCGGCAGAACCAGGTTATCCGCCGAAGTCAACAAATTACCTTCTGTGGCAAAGTTTTTCAGGAGAAATACCAGGACGATGGTAAACATATCCATCATGGAAGTGATGTTCAACTCACCTTTTTCCTGTCCAATTTTTCTTCTAGCCATTTTAAGATTATCCTCCTAATAATGATAGGGAAAGTTGAGAAAAACCTGCATATTTGGCAGCATCCATAACATGGATAATCTTGTCGTAGATTATCCGGCTGTTTGCCAGAATGGTAAGCCTGTCAATATCTTCCGGCGGTTCTTCCCGTTTAAGGGCCTGCTCGTGAATTTTCCATAAATTTTTTGCGACTTCGTCATAAACGGACAGCTTTTTCATGCGGTATAAATGGTTATCCCTGGCCGTCATGGTCCTCAGAGAGAGATCCCCTACTACCTGGAACCTTTCTCCCGGCGCAGGAACGCGTTTGTACCAATCACCTATGGAATCGACCACCGGTTCCCCCAAACCATTGGCCGCCACCATTACAAACTCGCCATCATCAGCGCTGTCTTTCTTATCCAGGTAATATAAATGTATGATCTCCTTTTCGTAAGGAGTCATTACCCTACCATCAGTAGGGGATTTAACTTCTTCCCCCTTCACCCATTTCTTGAAAAAAACATGGCCGTCCGATTTGGAGCGGTATTGAATTTCCTCATCATAAAAATAATTCGGTAAAAATCCACCGCCCGCTCCAACCGTCAGGTATTCATCAGTGATAATTACCGTCAGGTTAAGGTTCATGGGATCTACCTGGTTATCCTGAGGATTGGCAATCATGCTCCTTTCCGGAAGATTCAATTCCAAGATTCCCAATTTCTCGAAAACCGCCACGGAAAGCAAAAAGGGAATGAGAATGGCAAAGAGATTCATAAAGGGAAGTAATCCCAAATCCTTTGCCTTCTCTCGTTTATTTCTTCTTTTAAATGCCATAATCCAACCCGGTTTAGAGTAAGTTCATAACTTTAACGGCTTTTTCCTCCATTTCTTCTATCAATCTTTCTGATTGGGAAGAAAGCAGGCCGTGCATGAAAATAGTGGGAATGGCCACAGTCAAGCCAAAGAATGTCGTTCCCATGGCAATGGAAATACCATCCGCCAATGCCTGGGGTCTTTCCGCCGCCGGTAAATTGGCTACCGCATTAAAAGCGACAATAAGCCCATAAATGGTTCCCAGCAGGCCGCCCAGAGTAGCGAGGTTGGCAACTGTCATCAAGAGATTGAGGTATCTGTTTATCCTGGGAGCTTCGGTTAAATAAACCTCGTCAACGGCCTTGTCAACCGCTGTCTCCCCGCTCTCTTTACTGTTGAGAACAGCAGATATAACACCGGCCAGAGGAATAGTGCGGCTGGCGGCGTGCTTGCCGGCCTCGTCTACTTTGCCTGCCTGCAACAACCGGGCGATGTTCATCATGAAATCAGCTCTTCCCATTGAACATTTGAAATAGATGTAGTATACCCTCTCGATAACCAGGGCAAGAGCCAGGCCCGCAAAAATCAATATGGCCCACATAAACATGGCGCCCTCTCTTTGAAATCCTTGAGCGATTATATTTATCATTTTTTCTCCTCTTAGTTAGTTGATTTGATACTTGAATATTTTTTTATATATAAATAAGTCCCGTTATTAAAGTCAACTCTAAAATCATTCCTCTATAAGATACCCCAATAACATTGTTTTGTCTGTCTATTTTTATAAAAAAGTACACCCAAATTCTAAAAAAATCATCCCTTTTCCACTCTTTATATCCCTATACTCCCATCAAACCAGAAGACCGGCTCCAGTAGAAATGACAGGCCTCTTTTTCCTGTTTCCTACTCCACCCCTCCCTGTCCTCCGGTTGAGGCTCCGGAGCCCATGCCGTTCAATTCAGCCGACAGTCTTTCAATCTCTTTTTTCGCAGCTG
>JBHPJW010000224.1:0-2080 GCA_042567505.1 Fibrobacterota bacterium | reverse complement strand
CAGGATATACTGTAGCGGTATCAAGGGTGGGCATGTTGGGAGAAGGACTTACCCAGGGCAATCCAGTTTCGTCAAACCACAGGTCGGGTTTCCAGTTTTCCATGTGCAGAACCCTAATCTCACAGTTGGGAAAGGCTTCCAGTTTAAACTTTTCTGCCAGTTGTCCCATAGTCATCCCGTGTCTGGCCGGAATGGGATGGAGCCCCACAAAAGACCGGTAATCTGGGGAAAGCAGAGGACCTTCAGTAGTTATGGCGTTAATGGGATTGGGGCGATCAAGCACAATCACTGGAATTCCTTTTTGTTCACACGCCCTCATGCATAAATACATGGTCCAGATGAAGGTATAATACCTGGCGCCTACATCCTGAAGATCAACCACCATGGCATCAAGCCCCGAGAGCATCTCCTCCGTGGGCTCCCGATCTTTTCCGTATAAGCTGTATACAGGAACACGCAGTTCGGCATGATTAAATCCGTTCCACTCTATCATATTGTCCTGAGTCTCCCCCAGAAAGCCGTGCTGAGGACCAAAAAGGCATTTAAGTTCAAACCGGTCACCATTCAACGACCAGAGGACATCCAGGGAGTGCGCCAGGGTACTGGTTACCGAAGCTGGATGCAACAGGGCGCCGATTGCTGCTTTTTTCAACTCCCCGGGCCATAGACCCGCCAAATTATCTATGGGTAACTTTACCGAAAGGTTTCTATCTTTCATGTTTCTTTGGAAAATGTAAAAACTGTGGGGAAGAATTATGTCAGGTTCGCTCAACAAAGTGATGATAATCGGAAATTTAGGAAGAGACCCGGAAATACGTTCCACACCGTCAGGGGCAAAAGTCTCTAATTTCAGTGTAGCCACCAATGAAAGCTACACAGACAAAAGCGGCCAGAAAGTGGAACGCACGGAATGGCACAGGATAGTGATGTGGAGGGGTTTGGCTGATATAGCGGAAAAATATTTGAGAAAAGGCTCCACTGTCTATGTGGAGGGCAAGCTGCAGACGCGTTCCTGGGATGACCAGAACGGCCAGAGGCGTTACACCACCGAAATCATTGCCGACCAGATGACGATGCTGGGGGGCCGTGCCCGGGAAGGCCAAGGCATGCAGGAAAATTACCCGGTTGATAACCCGCCAAACACCCCTTCCCAGGAATATCCGCCCGGCGGATCGGGACGGTATTCCCAGGCGGGATCCAACACGCCTGCAGCAGGACCAGGAACCATGCCGCCGGCTCCTGAAGATGATTTACCTTTTTAAGCTCTCCTTCCTTGGCATTTGAACTGCTTTTCCTATTAGGCCTGATCCTTCTATCAGGCTTTTTTTCAGCCACGGAAACAGCACTCTTTTCGTTTGCCAGGACGGAAATCCTCAGATTTAACAATCCAGGAACAGACGGATGAAATTAGCTGCTGTAATTATGGAAAGGCCTAACCAAGTCTTGACCAGCCTGCTTTCAGGCAATACCGCGGTGAATATCATGGTTATCCTGGTAGAAAAGGTTCTAAATTGTTCCTTTCCCAAGGGTGATTACTCCACCTTGGGAGGATTCTTAATGACAGTAATGGATTCGATTCCCAGGAAAAAAGAGTGGCTTGTGGCCGAGGGAATGAAATTTTACATTGACGAGGCAAAACCTAATAAAATCGTAAGAGTATTTATCCAACGGAAAGGAGCAGAACCATGAATCCAGACCTTAATTTTATCTTACTTACAATTATGGTAACCTGTGCGGCCTTTGTTGGTGCGGCCAATGCCAGGGGAACCAATAGAACGGTGGTATCTTATATCCTTTCCTTTATCTGTCTGGCGATAACCTCCTTTTATATCGCCCAGTATTTTGTTTCCGCTTCCCGGGAACGAGCCAGTCAGATAGCCGGTGAGGCCGGCAAGATCCTTGAGGACAAACTGGAGGAAATGGAAGCCAAGCTTGATGACGACAAGGAAGCCCAAAACCAGGCGGAGATCGATAAATACAATGACCTGGCCGGGGCCCTGGTTTATAAAATGAAACAACTAAGCGGAAGGATCTCTAATCTCAACCTGGAAGCCGACACAGACGAACAATACGAGGCTTT
>JBHPJW010000223.1:0-2081 GCA_042567505.1 Fibrobacterota bacterium | reverse complement strand
CGCACCGATGGAAATTATGGACTGATCCGAACGCTGGCTCTCATAACAGAGTTTTATCCAGTCGGCGGAACGGGCCTGGCTCTCAACCCGTATTTCATCAAGGAACCCGTCAAAGGGATTGTCGCCATCAGAGATGTCTACGGCGTCCGCAGTTGCCAGTGAGGTCGTCGCATAACCGGGAGAACCGCTTTCAACAGCGTTGACATAAAGCAATACCGTTGTCCCGTCATAAGTTCCGTAAAAATGGATCCAGGTCCCGGTAGCCAGACCGCTGTAGGTGGCCCTTTGCTGACCGCCGTCGTAGATCCCCATGAAGAATTCAGCGGAGGCATCTGAAAAAATCATCCATCCGCCGTCGCTACCCCAGCCGTGCTGAACAATACCAAGCCAGTCCACATGCGCATTTACGTTCATCCAACCGGAAACGGACAACTGTGATGCGGGTAAATTTGTGGGGAATTCTACCTGTATGTTATCGTCCGTTCCATTGAAGCCGTGCCCCAGTCCAATCATCCCCGTCTGAGAAGTGGAGCTTACCATGTCATTGCCGTGATTGGCATTTGACGTAGCGTCTAGATACAATTCCGAAGTGCCTGTACCAGCCGCTTCCTCATCCATATGCCAAGCGGCTGTAAATCCGTTACCGGTCTCAAACACCGCCTGAGAATTAGATTCGCTGCCGGCGCTATCACTGCCCCAATACATCTGGAAAAACTGAGAGGAGTTGTTGAGATCAACGGCATCCAGTTTCACCCAGATCTCGGCAACCTGGCCCGATTGGTCCCATCGTTCAATCTCATAGGAGAGCGGATCGCCTCCCGGATTGGCAAAACGGATATCCTCACCACCGGCTTGTGCCTGGAGAAAATCAAAATTACCGCTATGTAAACGGACCAGGAGGGGAAAATCAGATATAGTGCCGGTCGTTCCCAGCCCGGAAGTATTGACCGTAATGTTAGCCGAATAGGACCATTGGCTGTATTGCGAATGCCCAAAGGAAACCAGCACCAGCAAAGGCCAAAATATCATAACCCGCCGGCTCATTCTGGCTTTTCTCAAAAAAATATCAGAATGCAAGCTAATCTCCCCATAAAATAATATAACTAGTTCCTCCTTTTTCGGTTAGGTAAAAATCAGAAAGATCTATCAAGTAGTATCCGTTTTTCCGCCTCCGTAGCGACTTCTTAGAACTGGATTTCTCGCCACTCCATCACCTTGCATATATGCTTATTCATTAAAGGCAATGAATTTATTGAGGCACTACTTTCACTCGAAAGTTAACGATATATCACCCATAACATTCTTTACTTAAGGGTGTTACGAACATCATTGTGTTTTAAGACGAAGAGGAATTCGACTGTTTACCGGAGCAGGAGTACTTTTCTTTTAGCCTCAAACTCTTCTCCTGCTCTCAGCCGCAGGATGTACGCCCCTGCCGGTACGGGCGCGCCATCGGCTCCAAGGCCGTCCCAGGAAGCGCTGTGCAGTTCACCCATGGCTCTGCTGCCGTTTACCAGGGTAATGACTTTGCGGCCCTGGAGGTCAAACACCTCCAGCCTCACCCGCATGTACCCCGAACGCGACTGTTCGCTGACCGGGATGGAATACCTGATGGTTGTCCGGTGCGCAAAGGGATTGGGAAAGTTCTGGTGCAGATAAAACACCCGGCTGAGACGCTGGAACTCCTCCACCCTTTCCTCCACATAATCTGCATTTCCTATCAACAATTCAAATTCATCCGCGGCGCCCTTCCTGGTGAGAACCGCAACGCCGGGCTGAGAAGCGCTTACCTGCCATATATGGCTTCGGGACATGTCCAGAAGCACCGACTGCGTGCCCTTTCCGGTTTTTTCCAGACCGCTGAAAGTTATTCTCGAGCTGTCCCCTGTGCTGTTGATGACCCTGAATTTCCAGGATTGACCGGTTCCCAGGTCTCCACGGAAATCGGCCAGGTAGCGCCGGCCCCTGTCCCAGTCCGCCAGCAGGCTGATATCCAGCGGCTTGGTTAAAAACCCCGGCTTGGGCAGGTCTCTTCTGTCCTTTGTTTCCCTGGAGTCCTGATACCCGTATCCCAGCGCCAG
>JBHPJW010000222.1:0-2101 GCA_042567505.1 Fibrobacterota bacterium | reverse complement strand
GGCCGTGCATTTTTTTCTTGAACGGTTCTGTAATATCTGTGGCCACCACAAAGTTTCTTCCCCTGGGATGAAGGTTCCTGAAAGATCGCACATTGTCCGTTTCAAACTGGGCGGCCTTCCATTTACATTCAACAGCATGTACTTCACCTTTTTTACTTGCCAACACCAAATCAATTTCTTTTCCCTGTTTGTTCCTCCAATATTGCATATTTCTTATTTCAAGATGAGTTTGTATCTGGTTTAATACAATATGCTCCCAGAGATACCCCTTTTCCTGGTCGTGAATCTGATCCCAGCCCTTATAGTAACAGACAAACCCGGTATCCATGGCATAGATCTTCGGCCTGGAAATGATTTCTGTCGGTTTATGTTTGCTATAGGGTTTTAAGATGTGGACTATGAACGTTGCTTCCAGTATGGATAAATAACTGGTTACAGCGACCCGGCTTATTTCACACAGTTTACTGAATTTGGTGGCGTCAAAAAGAGAGCCGCTCTGGGCAAATAACAGCTCTGTAAATTTTAAAAATGAAGAACGGCGCTCGATTCTGAATAATTCCTGCAAATCCTTGGCCCAGAATGAGTCCATCCAATCCTGGAATTCCTTTTCCGCGATCCGGTCAGATAAGAAGAACCCGGGAAATCCCCCGTGAAGGAGACGGTGACGCAATGATTTGCTGCTAAAGGCCTCCAGTTCTTCCAAAAGTATTGGTGTAAGCCAGATGGTTTCCTTTCTTCCGGCCAAAGTATCTTTGAATTTAGCCGAAGCCCCTAACGTTGAAGAGCCTGTTGCAATAATTTTGATATCAGGATAATAGTCAGCGGCTATCTTCAACAATTCCGAGGGATTACTTAAACGGTGAATTTCGTCTAAAACAATCCTTTTGTTCCGGTTGTCTTCTAAAAATTGCTCTGGATCTTCCAACCGCCTTCTTGTCCTGGGCAGTTCGCAATCAAAGTATGTTGTATTGGAAAGAGACCGGCATAATGAAGTCTTACCAATGCGGCGTATTCCAGCCAGCCATATCACGTTTTTTCCGGCCCAGGCTTTTTCTATCCTTCTTATCCAAAATTGTCGTTTTACCAAATGCATATAATTATACAAATAGTTATACTAAATGTTTTTACCTATGCATTTAGTATAACTCCTTTCCGGCCAAAAGTAAAGGCATTTTTCACCGTTTAACCGCTCCGGGCAAGATACAGCGCGCTTGCATAAGCAGCCGGGAATGAAATTCTAAAATTATTTTTTGCAATCAATACAACTATTATTTAACTATTTTTCTTCAAATGAACTTTATGGGTCTTCTTCACAGGCTTCCCAAGTCCCGGCTATTCATCTCTGCATTTCTGACAGGTCTGGGGATTATCGTAATTCTGGGCTTTGTACCCTTCTCCTTTCCCGCTGTCAAGCAGACCATTGAAAAACGCGTGTCCGAACTTACCTCCGGCGATACCCTCAGCATTCAGAAACTCAGCTTCAGACTGTGGCGGGGATTTTCATTAGACAGTATTATGTATGCCACCTCCGGCCAAAAACCGAACATCATAAAAACACGGATACCTCGGGTCATTATCTCTTATCAAATGATTCCCCTGCTGTGGGGAACCTTTAAAGTGGATAAAATCATGCTGCGTGATCCCCTGGCTGAAATCGAGATAAGGCCTTCCCCAAAAGACAAAATACCGGAACCGGCGGATTCAGCCGCGACACCAATCTGGCTGCTTCTTGACAGCCTCTCCCTGGGCCTGCCCATAAAACTTGAGGTCCGAAACCTTCACATTGATAATGCCGGCTTCCAGATTACCAGACCAGGAAACCAACAGTTCCGCGGCCGGGGCCTGCGGCTTGACCTCGACGCTTCACTGGGCGATGAGGTGCGGGCAGAGGGGAAACTGGATCTTGACAGCTTATGGGCGCCCCGGCCATACCTGTTCACCAACCTGCGGGCCGAAATCTTTTTAGGCCCAAACCAGGTGAAGCTGTCAAATGCCTCCTACAAGTTCTGCCGGGGAAAAGGTAACATAAACATAACCATGAATACCTCAAGCGATACTCTGCTGGCCGCGGACTTCTCCCTGAAGGACCTGGACCTGGCCA
>JBHPJW010000221.1:0-2105 GCA_042567505.1 Fibrobacterota bacterium | reverse complement strand
TAGAGGGGGTCATCCTGCCCGAGGCTATTACCAACTCTATTCCCATCCCGAAGGCCTTCCTCAAGGCCTCAAGATTCCGTGGCGATGGCTTGCTGTTAGAATCAAGAAACGTCCCATCCAGATCCAGAGCCAGCGCGGAAAATTTGTCATTATGATCTGTCATAATCTAAAAAAACTAAAAATACCTGAAATTTGCTCGAAAAAACTTAAAGAAAAAGATGAAATATTTCTTAAAGTTTTCCTTTAATTATGCCGATAACTACTAATAGGGCAAGGAAGCTACAAATATCAGGGAAAGAATCACGATCATATTAACCTGGAGATGCTTTCATGACAAAGCCACAGGCCTTGGCCTAATCGCTCAAAATCAGAAAAACCAGAATGGTTTAAAGAAGATCTTTAACCAGCTCGCTACCGGTAAGAGAATTAACCGCGCCAGCGACGATGCTGCTATGCTCAGCATTGCCAAAGAACTGGAAAAACAGGTTCGCGGATTTCAGGTTGTGGAAAACAATGTGGGGGACGCCATGGCCGCTCTCAGGATCGCTGACGGCGCCTCGAGTTCCATTTCAGATATGATGCAGCGTCAGCGCGAACTAGCCATCCAGGCCAGTAACGGGACGCTGAACCAGGAGCAGAGAAACTCGCTCAACCAGGAATTTCAGGCCTTGAGCTCGGAGATTGACCGGACGGCCCAGGCTGCCCAATACAACACCCAATCGCTTTTAAACGGTGACAGCCCGTTATCAGATGGGACAGGGGAAATCCAGGTCGGCACCGGAACCGCGGAAGCTGATCAGGTAAACATGCCTGAATCTGACTTGACTTCGGAAAACCTGGCCATAAACAACCTGGATATATCAAATCCAGCTAACATTAACGCGGCCATTTCTCAATTGGACACGGCCATGAACCAGGTTAATACCACCCGGACGAACCAGGGGGCCCTGTACAACAGGTTTCAGAGCACCCAGGACAACGCCGCCAACACGCGTATTAACACTGCTGCCGCCCTGTCTCAGGCCGAGGACCTTGATTACGCAGAGGGAACGGCAGAACAGGCTAGACAGTCTATTCTAGCCCAAACCAATACGATGGCTCTGCGCAATTTCAATGAGATAGCCAGAAATAATGTTATGTCCCTGCTGGGGGCGTAACAAGTTTTAGTACCGAGCGTTTTATAATCAGGGGTAATGTATGCCTGCCCGGGTTTGGGGCGGAATTGCATTGCTGCAAGGGACACAAACAAGAGAATAGAAACACGAAGGGAGAAGGGATTATGGGAGGAATAGCGGTTCTGCACAGGAGAATATTAATATTCAGAAATCAGTTGCTTATTCCTTTCCTGGGATTTGTCACGGAAAAAATTGTGCTCCTGCAGGATTTGAGTACTATGTTTATATACCGGGCGGTCCCATCCGCCGTTCGTAAATGACGGATAGACTGGGGAGAGAAATCAGGGAACATGCATGATGGAAAAGACTAAAAAAGAAAGAATCACAGACAGCTATAAAATCAGCCGAATCATGACAGCGGGAAGGCTGCAGACCATTATTATGCTGGTCGACAAGGCCAGGACCATGCTGGCCAAAATGGACTTCAATGCCCCTGATGAATCAAGTGATGATATCATGAAATGCCAGAACATCATCGCACAACTGGAGATGGCCCTGAACTTCCGAGGTGGAAAAGCGGCTCCGGATATTTTTCAGATGTACGAGCAGATATATACCAGCCTGCAGGCCGCCACGCCCAACTCTCTGCATGCAGCCAAGTTAACCCTGGACCACTTCCGGGACACGCTGAGGCTGAGATTCCGTCAATAATTTAGCTTTCCTTTTCCCCGCTTTTTATATAAAATATACAGTAGACAGTTGAAACACGGGGGCGCTCCGGTTTCGACGGGTTGTATGAATTAAAAGTTGCATGCAGAGGTCCCGGTTGGCCTCTTAAAAAAACCGGAAAAACAATAAGTGCAGAAGATTATTCTTATGCCATGGCTGCCTAATTTATTAGAGTAGCCCGATCTGCTGCCCCGCGCCTGTAGGGGCAACCAGATTGTCATACAAATCAGGCTGGGACTGCGTTGTGTTTGACTCCGCAGA
>JBHPJW010000220.1:0-2105 GCA_042567505.1 Fibrobacterota bacterium | reverse complement strand
CTTTTCTCCGGATATAAGTAAAAATGGCCAGAAAAAGCGCATGTGTCATAGGGCTGGATTTTGGTAAATCCGTGGTTAAAATGGTTGAATATTCCAGAGTGAAGAAACAGGTCCTGACCATCGCCAAACTGTTTCTGGAGCCCTCGGAATGGGACGATGAGGCCGGTTTATCAAAAAAAATGCGCCAATGGATATTGGATAAAAAACAATCAAAAACCGGGGAAATAGTGACCGCGGTTCCCGGTGAGTACGCGGTCATCAGGCAGGTTGAGGTGGATGCGGATGAGAAAAATATCAGGGACACTCTTTCATGGGAAATGGAACAGTATATCAATTCATCTCTGGACCAGTATCTTCTGGATTTTCAAGATCAAGAGGGGGACACGGCCGGTACAACGAACACCTTTATCGTTTCCGCCTATCGAAAGGCTGAAATTGAAAAGCTGCAGAGGATTATTGATCTTCCATCACTTCCCTTGACGGTGGTGGATGTAGATGTCTTCGCCTCTCAAAATGCCTTTGAAATAAATTACCCGGAGCACCATTCAAAAAACACATGGTTGATTAAAGCGGACCTGCATGGCATAAACTGTATTCTTACCCGGCGTGGCAGGTTTTTAAATTTTCATTCCATACCTGTTCCGGATGATTTCCTGGTTGCGGATGATCCTGGACGCGTGCAAATCATCGGGGATTTAATAAAGGAGATTTGTACTGTTTTGGAAGAAGAGCGTTCCGGGGATCAAGGATCCGTGAAAAAGTTTTTCTGTGGAGATTTGGCGGCTGACTTTGAATTTAAACAGGCGCTGGAATCAGCCATACCCTCAGGCGCTGTTCCCTTGAATTCATTTAAGCAGGTACGATTTCCTCATGACGCTGAGTATGCGGACAAAGTAATGGAAACGGCCCCTCAATGCGCTACCGCATTAGGCCTGGCAATGCGATACCGGGGGGATGCTTAAAATGATAAAAATTAACCTGATAAGCAGGCAGGAATCCGATGTACTGGACTCGAAGCCGTCCAGGGCAAAAGTTTTTTTAAGTTCCCGGCGTTCAATAACAATTTCCGCTGTGGCGGTAGGGGTGTTGGGTGCGGTTTCAATTCTGGTCATGCTCACTTCAAAACAGAAAGAGGCAGTTGTTACTCAGGAAGTCATACCGCAAACACAGGGAACTGTCCCGGAGAAACCGGAATACCAGTCAAAAGTGGTTTTGTCTCATGCCGTGGAAGAAATTGTAAGGGAAATCCAGGGAGAACACCGGGAAACACCCAGATATTCAACCTACAGGGATATGGCGCCTGCTGCAAAAGTCGAGCATCAGTTGGCCATTTGCAAAAAAGCGCTGGCGTTTATTAAGGACGTAACTCCGGATCAAATCGGATTTACAGATCTTATTATAACCACTCCGGGTGATTTGTATTTGCGAGGCAATGCGGCCACCACCGAAGACTACCGGAATTTTAAGGAAAAACTCTCCAGCGCATCTTTTCTGAGAATTAAACCCGGCATAAAAAAATCACGTGCGGCTGAAAAAAGTGCCCAGGAGTTCTCCTTTTACGGCACTTTTAAATTTAAACCCACTGCCACGGATGCAGGCAGGGTAGTGAATGCGGGAGATATTCCTGTTCTGATTTCACGTCTCAAGAAAACTGCTAAAAGCTCCGGACTCCGGCTGGAGCCGGTCACTCTGAAGTCCAAATCTACTGTGGGGAAATACAAAAGACATATATATAAAACTCACGCAAGCAACTGCTCTTTCACGGAATTCCAGAATTTTGTCACCACCCTCTATGTTTCCAGATCTAAAATAGGCATACTCAAGTTTGCCTTAAAAGCTGAAGGTAACGAATTAATGACGGCCAGCATGGACCTGGTGATGTACAGTAACTAAGGATTTAAGAGGGACGCGTCAGTAATCAGGTGTCAGGCGTCAGTTTAGTAAGTTTTCTCCCTGACTCCTGACACCTGGTCACTGTTCTCTTCACCCTCCAACCCCGGGCCCTCATTATTTAAATTCCCAGTATGGGTATAAGCATAACGGGCGGTAACCTCAGAGGCAGGAAAATCCTCTCGCCGAAGGGCGGGGGCATTCGCCCCACCTCC
>JBHPJW010000022.1:0-42347 GCA_042567505.1 Fibrobacterota bacterium | reverse complement strand
TCAAAGTTCCCCCTTCAAAGGCTGAAAACATAGAGAACCATGGTTACCAGTTTTACGGTCAGATTCAGGATGTCCACGGTGACAAAAAAATATCCGCATTTTTCTATCTGGAAAAGGGGCGCGTGTATCATCTGGAGACTCCCCCGAATCAGGGACCCATGAGTAAAAAAAGGTTTAGGGGGTTTTTCCGCCTGAGAAAGTAACGCAAGCCGCATACATACAGGGGGCCGGAGTCTGCCAGGGACCAAAACGCACCGGCCAATAAGAAAAAAGTACAGGAAAGCATGCTCCGTTGAAGGTATAAATACCTTGCTTTTGCCTGTTGGTTGTGGTATCATGTATATGGATCGCACCACCAACGAACAGGAGAATTTTATGAAGGCTCCCTGGCGGTTTGTTTCGCTTCCCGTCCTGTTCTCCGGATTGTTTTTTCTTTCCGGCTGCAACATGAGTCCCTTAAGCAGTGATGATGACGGGAAAGGGAAACCTGTGGGAGAGTTGCAGGAATCCATGGCGTATACCGTGTCGGGAGCCGCCATTACCAGTATTATGCCGGGAGGCGCCGAAACCATGGCCTGGTGTTGGGAGGATTCCCTCATGACCGACACCTATACATGGGAACCTGATACGGATGTGGTTGAATTTGAGTTGAATGGGGACGCGCTCACCGTCATTCACGACACCACCGCCTTGCCGTCAGGGGCCGTGATTGTGATGCAGACGGTGTTCGCCCGGGAGGGCAGCGGTGAAGGACTGCAGGGCTTCTGGACGCTTCGCGGCCCGTCATACAGGGTGATTACAGGAGAATTGTCGACAGGCGAACTTACCGTGCTGGAAAGGGACCTGGCCGAGGACCAGGCGTTTATAGACGATGGCGGCGGGGCTGATATTGAATTCACGGCCAGCACCATACGTATCTATACCAGAAAAACCACTACTTTTGCGGATGAGTATTCAATGTTCTTTAACGAATATGTGAATGCGGATTCAAGATATGATGTGACGCTTGCCGAGTTAAACAGCAATACCATTGTCCTCACAGGCCATCAAACCGGGGAAGCGGTTACGGTGTCCGTAAATGGCAGCCGCGACCTGACCTTTTCCAGCAATGTTCCCGCGCACACGCCCGGTACGGTTTATCAGAAGCCGAGCTCATGCCCGAACGTTGAGCCCGGCTGGCTGGTCGAATTCATGAATGGCAACGCGAAAGGGCCTTTGCACAAGAAGACCGCATTAACTTCATGGAAGGCCTTGACTCAGGGTTCTCAGACTGGTTCGCCTTTCGGCAGATAACCGAAGAGGAAATGTTGATCCTGGTCCCAGGGGGGAGGACCAGGATTTTTTTTTAGATCTCTGTCCCGATGCAGTATCCGGGCCGATCTTCAGGTCACTTCCAGATAAACATTCTGCTCAACGTCTTTCCGGGTATATTGAAGGATAGTATATATCTTCCCGGCTGCAGGAGGCTTCCATCCGGAAGGCGGCCGTCCCAGGTAAGTTCCCCTGTCCGGGGCCTGTGTTCAGGGACGGCTAGTTCCATAACCAGGCGGCCCTGGATATCATACACCTGTACCGACTTTATTTTCAGGGGGGCATTCCAGGAAATGGTGACCATGCTTTTTTTTATGACATAGGAAATTTTCTGTTCTACCGCTCCGGCCCCATCAAACTCAATGAAAAGTTCAGGCAGCACTGCCGCCTGTGACCGGTCTGCGGTTGAAAAAGCCGCGCCTTCGGTAAATAGGGGATTTGAAGCGAGAAAAGCCGTGTAGGGACTGAGTACCTGATACCTGGTGGATACGGCGACGATTTCAGTTTCCTTATGGGTTCCAAATTCATACTCTTCAAACAGGAGCCGGTTTATTTTTTCCCTCGCCCATATCTTTTCCACGGACCAGCTCAGGGGATCGGAAAAGGAGAACCGGACCGTCTTTGCAAGGGTAACAGGCAGTCCGGCCTTCACAGCGCTGATGGTTACCTTGAGATCCCCTCCGCCGGTGTATTTTCCTAAGACTAGATAGGGTTGTCCCTTGAAAAGCCTGGTGGAGCCGGGCAGCAACAGGTCTGAGATCTGGCCGGTTCCGAAATTGATCTGGATATTGTCCAACTGGGGCGCGGTTATCCGCTCCCAAGCCAGGTTAACTTTTGCCGAGACATCTTCTCCCACCACGATGGGAGAGGAAAAGCCGTGTCCTATCTCGGCCGCCCTGTCCAGGAAGTACCGGTTCAGGTTATTACCGGCGCCAAAGGTGAATATGGTGGGATCGGAAGGATGGCTTGAAATTGCGGAGAATATGGCTTCTTCATTGGTGATAAAGCCGTCCGTGAGAAAGATGAAAATGCGTTCTATTCCGCCTGCCTGGGGCACCCCAAGCGCGGCCTGGATGGCGCTCAGCAGTTCGGTGCCTCCGCCGGCCTGCAGGTTGTTTACGAATTCAGAAGCGGTGGCGATGGTGGCGGCATTGACTTCCACCGGGAACTCTGAATCAAATGCGTACATAATGCTGGTATTAAAGGACAGCAAACTCAATCTGTCTCCGGGCCCCAGCCGGGAGAAAATGTCCAGGGCAATGGCTTTCTCCTGCTCAATGGGCCATCCCGACTGGGATCCGGATATATCCACCAGCATGACGACTTCCAGCGGCGGCCTGGCCTCTTCGGGCTGTCCGAGGTCCGGATACAGGTTCAGCATGAAGTGACCGGTGTCCGCATCCGGGGCCTTGTAAGCGGCCAGGGAAAAGTCATGCATAGTCGATGCTCTTTTAAACCTGAGCACATAGTCCCGGTTGGGATACGTGGACTGGGGCGCCAGCAGGACTGCCTTGCGGTTGGGAAGGGTAAACACATCGCCTGCCTTTATGGTTCCGCGCTGGACAAGCGCCTGTGTTACCGGGGCTATGTCTGAGACCGCCACAGGATGGGTAGGAGAGTTAATGTCCATAGTCCCGCATCCTGTGATGAGAAGGACATTGATTTCCAGACGGTTTCCCAGCCGGTCTTCCGGCGGATTCCAGATAGTATAGGGAAAAGCAGAATCCGCTGAGACTTTGGCCGGTCCCGACTGATAGCGCTGAGCCACCATAGTGGGGAAGGCGAATTCAAATTCGCCGTCCAGGTATTTCAGAGGTACTGAGAGCGATATAGTAACCTTGACCGAATCACCGCCGGCGATATTGGCCAGGCGCTGCTGAAAAACATTGGGTTTTTGCTCCAGCAGCAGGGCCGCCTGGCCGCCGGCCTGCCGTATGGAATCGTATCTGGCAATGGCCGCCTGTTTCTCCATGATTTCAGCCTTGCGGACGGTGTCCTGGTATAGGTATGACATACCGTGTACGCTGCCCTTATGGGGCAGGGGGAACACATAAACGGCCTCGCTTTCTTCAGGAAAGGGATTGGTGAAGGTCTGGATCATTTCCACCTGGGCAAGGCCGTCCGTGATGATGACATTGACACGTGTGAATCCCGGCGAGATCCCGGTCGGGGCCTGGATGACGGGATTATAAATGACGCAGGTAGGACCTTGGATTTCCTCGATACTGTAGGAATGAATAAGTACCGGGCAGGCAATTAAAAAAGCGGCCAGAAAGATAGTTTTCGACATGTGTTCCCCCTATGCTTAGAATTAATAAGAACCTTTTGAATGTAGTGTAGATAAAAGCATAATAACTCATTTATATTTAATAAACAAGCTATATAAACAATAAAAGTATATTAATGTAGTGCGGTAACAGTCGTTTTACTTAAAAAATAGTGGTTAGTCGGAAAAACACCTTGTTTTTATACCTGGTTTTTCCCTAGGGGAAAATTCCTGATGTGAATAGTTTAAAAAGACTGTATTTTCCTAAGTAGCTCCATCATCGGGCAAGTATGAGTGGATCTGCTAAAAGGACATGAACAGCAGGGGATTTTCATGAAAAATAGTAAGGCGTTCTTCGTCATATTTTTAATAAGCAGTCCGGCCTTTGTGCAGGATATTAACCTGTCCGGCAGGGTGCTGGACGAGGCGACCTCAATGCCCATAGAGGGCGTGAGTGTGGAACTGGCAGGCCTGGAGCTGAGCAGCACTACTGATGCCGACGGATGGTATTCGTTTTCCGGCACTTCTGTCAACGCGGCGCGGCTTGCCTACACCGGTCCGGTCATACAGGGTGGACGGCTCAGTTTCCATATTCCTGAAAAACCCCAGCGGGTAAAAGTGGAGATGTTTGACATGCAGGGTCGCAAGGCGGGCCCGGACATTCTGAGATACCTGCATCCGGGCGAGTATTCGCTGGATCTGAATTGTTCCGGGGTGCAGTCCCCTTCTACGGGCATGTATCTGGTCAGGCTGCAGATAGGCGGCAGCCAATATTTTTTCAAGGGGCTGAGCTTTAACAGGGAGTCGCGGGAAGAGGTCATTTCTCTCACTCCCTTTAAGAGCACGATTCCCCTGGCCAAGGAGGCTCAAGAACCGGACTCCCTGCATTTCATGAAAACCGGATATGAAAACGCGGTGCGCAGGGTGGCTGATTTTCAGGCCCAGTTCGCCGATGTATATCTCACGTCCGGCATCGCCTTTGAGCCGTACTTCAAAGGATCCGGCATGATAACTGACTTAAGTACCGGGCAGCAGGTGTCCATTCCCTTGGCGCAGAGGATTCACGTGATGGTGTTTCCAGAAGGCTACACGCAGCAGGACCTGGATAACGGGGAATATGACGAGGACCTGGACACCTGGTGGGACGAGGTGTTTGTGCTGGCCGTGATGGATTACCTCAAGGAGGCATTTATTATCTGGAAATATCCCGCGCCCTCCAACGAGAACCTCACCGGCGACGGCACGGTGGACTCCTATTTCAGGCTGCCCCTGTCAGGAGGGCTTATGGCCGGATCCGGATATGATGAACCGGCGGCCATTACCTGGGGCCTCATGGACAAGTTCCCCTTTCCTCCCACTGAGTTCGGTTCCCGCCTGCTGGCCAGAAACATGATATGGTCTTACGTGCTCTTTGACCCTGACCGGGGAAGGGCGGGGTATTCCGGACAGGCCCGGTCGTTCCGCGATCCGGATAATTCTTCCCAGAGCGTGAATGTGGCCATGGCCCGGGGACACCAGCACGAGTTTATGCATGCCATGGCCAAGCTTGCCGATGAATACTATGAACTGGACCACGGGCCCCTGAACGAAAATTCCCTGAGACAGGAGTCGGCTTATATCACCAATGTGGTGTCCAGTCCCGTCTGCGAGACCCTGCCCTGGGCCCATCTGCTGCCTGGCGGGGAAATTAACCAGGACGTGGACAGCCTGATAGGCGCCTTCGGGGCCAATGGCCGTTATCATCCTACGCTCAAATGCCTGCTCAACGGCCAGCATGAAAATGCCGAGCTTTTCGGCGGCAACGGCATTTTAAGAACGGACCAGCGCATGTGCAACTGGTGCCGGGAGATTTGCGCCTTCAGGATTTACGAGAGGGTAATGGTACTGCCTGATCAGGACAATTCCTGGGATCAGTGGGTGTCTTCTTACAGGATGCCTTTTTATACGGTAATCGGGTTTGATATTCCTGATCCGGTTCCCCAGGAGAACAGCGCGGGTGCGGCGTTTTTTATGCCGTGTACCCAGGAGCCGGTGTTGTAACGGCGTGCCGACGGCACGCCGCTACAATGTCTTTATTTTTTTATGGAATATAGCGGAGCAATAGCGTTTCAATCCAGAAACAACGGAATCTTCAAGATATCGTGAAACGTTATGATGAGGGCAAGCGCGATAAAAAACGAGATGGCTATCTGATTTATGCGCATCTGGGTTTTGACGGTTAAGGGCTTTCTGCGCACAGCTTCCAGAGACAGGAAGAGAATTACTCCCCCGTCGGTGATGATGAGCGGCAGCAGGTTGATGAGGCCCAGGTTCAGACTGATGAGGGCCATGAACTCAATGAATTTCTGAAAGCTTTTGCGGAAACTGTTGCCGATGACCTGCAGGATGCCCACAGGGCCGGAAAGGGCCTTCAGTTTAATGCTTCCGCTGAAAATCCCGGAAAGGAATCGGAACATGGTGAGCGAGTAGTCGGCGTTAACCTGGAAACTCTTGACCAGGCTTTCGGTCAGGTTCCTTTTCACAAGGTGGGTGGGTACATTGTACACCATGCTTATTCCCATGCCTATGCGGAACTTGCCGGATTCCCTGTCTTTTTCCGGGGTAACGAAAAAGGCCAGTTCCTCCTCCTGCCGGGAAATCATCACCACTATCTCCTCACCCTTTGATGCATTGATGATTTCCACAAAGGTATTGGGATCAGGGACTGCGACCCCCTGGGCCGACACTATCCGGTCTCCTTTTTGGAAGCCGGACCTTGAGGCGGGTTTTCCCGGGAGAAGAGAAGAGACCTGCACTGAAGTCTGACCGGGAATCAGTCCTATCCAGGCGAATCCCATTTCGTGCATCACCGGGGTAACGCTGAGTTCGAACTCTTTTCCTTCACGGTCCAGCGTAACGATCAAGGTGTTTCCAGCCTCAACCGCGACGTCCTGAAGGAATTTTTCGAGACTGGTGAGAGGCTTTCCTCCCAGCGCAGTGATTTTGTCACCTTCTTTGATGCCTGCGATATCTGCCGGTGAATCATCCAGCACCTGTCCCACGGTGATTTCGTTGGACACCGGTTCCTGTATGCCTACCAGGTACAGGGCGGTGAGGGCCAGGAAGGCAAAGGCGATATTTACCGCCGGGCCCGCGGTGGCAATGGCCATGCGAGCCGGTACGGGCTTGGACGGAAACTCGTCAGCACTGCCCTTGCGTTCATCATCCGGCTGTTCGCCTGCCATGGCGACAAAGCCGCCAAAGGGAATGGACTTGATGCAGTATTCGGTATCTCCCCGTTTTATACTGAACAGGGTCTTGCCGAACCCGATGCTGAACATGTTTACCCGAACGCCCATCTTTTTTGCCATGAGGAAATGTCCGGCCTCGTGGATAAACACCAGGAAACTGAGTCCGACCATCCCTACCACCACCTGGGTGATGATCTGAAAAACCAGGGAGAATGAAAACTCAGGCATGGGAGGTTTTCTTGAAATTCAGCAGTGCAGCGGTCTTTTTCCGGGCCCAGGCGTCGGCCGCCTGCACGTCCTTCAAATCCGGGGCCTGTATGATGTCCGCTTCGGTCAGCACTTTGTCGATGGTTTCGGGAATATCGGCGAAAGAAATTTTTTCCTGCAGGAACAGCGCCACAGCCTCTTCATTGGCCGCGTTTATGACAGCCGGGGCGGTTCCTCCCATTCTACCGGCCCGATAGGCGATTTGTATGCAGGGGAACTTGTCCGGGTCAGGGGGGAAGAATTCCAGTCGAGTCAGGTCTGTGATGTTTAACCGATCAACATCCAAGTCCAAGCGCTCAGGACAGGTAAGGGCGTAGAGGATGGGGAGCCGCATATCAGGGGAGCCAAGTTGGGCCATCAGTGACCCGTCCCGGAACTGCACAAAAGAATGGATGGTAGAGCTGGGATGAATAACAATATTGATCTGGTCAAAGCTGAGGTTGAACAGATAATGAGCTTCAATTACCTCAAGCCCCTTGTTCATCATGGTGGCGGAGTCAATGGTGATTTTAGGCCCCATGTCCCAGGTGGGATGGTTCAACGCATCTGTTCTGGTTATGGAGGAGAACTCCTTAGGAGGCAGGGTCCTGAAGGGCCCGCCTGAGGCGGTCAACAGTATCGCTTCCACTTCTTCGCCGGGCCTGCCGGACAGACATTGGAAAATTGCAGAATGTTCCGAGTCAATCGGGATGATCCGGCTGTCCGGGTTCATTTGTAATGCCCGGTTAATAATCTCGCCGGCGGTAACCATGGTTTCCTTATTGGCCAGGCCGATATGCTTGGATGACTTAATTGCTTCCAGGGTCGGTTCACATCCAATAGCCCCCACCAGGCCGTTTACCACGTAGTCCACCTGGGGATCGGTGACCAGTTCCAGCAGACCCTCCATTCCACTTAGCGCCTTAATGCCGGATCGATCTGAAAGAGCCTTGGCTGCTTCTGGGTCCCAGAGACAGGCTTTTTCCGCTTTGAATTCCTCAATTCCCGGGAGCAGCCCTTCCCAATTGGTGGCCGCGGCCACGCTGTGGAGCCGGAACCGGTCACGATGCCTGCCGATAACCTGGAGCGTGCTGGCTCCGATGGAACCTGTGGCGCCCAGAAGGCAAATGGATTTTTTTTCTTTTGGAGCGGTCATGTGCCGATTATACCAGATTAAAATACAAAACTGCTATGGGAATGGAGAGAAAAAGCGAGTCAAACCTGTCTATGATTCCACCATGGCCGGGGATGATATGCGAAGTATCCTTCACCCCGGCATATCTTTTAAACGAGGAAAAACTGAGATCTCCCATGACTGCGGTCACCGACATGAGTAGGCCGAAGAGAAGAGATTCCAGGCTGTTCATAGCTGTCAGCGCCGGTCCCAGGAAAGAGGTTAGCAGAATAGTAAGCAGGGAGCCTCCCAGCAAGCCCTCCCAGGTCTTGTTCGGACTGATGGCCGGACATAGCTTATGTTTGCCGAATGACCTTCCGGTGAAATAGGCCCCGGTGTCAGCTGAAACCATGCAGATAATGACCAGCAGGAAGGACGAAATACCTGCGAAGCCCGGTGAGTAATTGATCAGTTGGAATATTTTTCCCGCCCAGATTCCAAACAACAGCACTGAGAAAATGTTCAATAAAATCCAGGGAGACATCTTTTCGATGGGGACAAGGGCGAATCCGTAGCATGTATATATCGCTGTGGCAACTATGAGCACAAGCCACAGCCAGGCTTCATGGCTTCCTGGCAGGCAGCCGGTCATAAGGGGAGCATGAGGCGCAAGCAGCAGGAAGGTAAGCAGGGACGCTGTCCAGGCCGGCCAGGACGGTGATTCAGATGTATAGCGGATAAAAACCATGCGGGAAAATTCCCAGGCCGCCAGGCACAGGAACAGGGTGATGAGGGCCCAGCGGGAAAGAGGGCTCCAGAGCAGGGCGGAAAATGAAATAACAATGAGCGCCAGGGCAGTGATGATCCTAATAGTCAGGTTACTCATGGCCTTATCAGGCTTGAGGATTGAGGATTGAGGATTGAGTTTTATGGGGTCTTATAAAGTAATTGTAGGAAAGCAAGACTTCTGCGCTCATCGAAGCAATCTCATACTGGCACTGCCCCCTGGCCGTCTCCTCTATCCAGTCGGAAGATTGGCGAGGGGAGCAAGTGGAGGGACCGGCCTGAGATTGTTTCGTGATATGGTATGTGGGCTCAGAAGCCATACCTGGTCCTAACAACTCAATCCTCAATCCTAATTATTCCTGCATGTTCTGCCCAAGGGCCCTTATTCGTCGAGTACCCGGCCGAACCGGCGTTGCCTTTGCTGAAAGGACTCAATGGCGCTGATGAGTTCCGGCTTGTCAAAATCCGGCCACAGGGTGGGGGTGACGTAGAGTTCGGTATAGGCTATCTGCCACAGCAGGTAGTTGGAGATCCTCATGTCCCCTCCGGTCCGGATAAGAAGTTCCGGGTCAGGCACTCCGGGTTTGTACAGATGCTTTCTAAAGACTTCTTCCGTGATGTCATGGGATTTTAATTCGCCTTTCCGGACCATTTCCGACACAGAACGGCAGGCGTCGACAATTTCCTGTCTTCCTCCGTAGGATAGAGCCAGAATCAACTGGAGCCCGGTGTTGTGGCTGGTCTTTTCTATGCCGGCTTCCAGTTCTATCCGGGTCTTCTCAGGCAGTTTGTCTATTTTTCCCATAGCCTGCAGGCTTACGTTTTCCGTGTCAAGTTCCTCTATTTCCTGGTGGATTTTTTCTATCAGCAGTTTCATCAGGGCATTAACCTCGAACATGGGCCTGCTCCAGTTTTCCGAGGAAAACACATAGATGGTCAGGAACTTAATGTCAAGTTCACCACAGGCCCGGACAACTCTTTTTGTGGCCTTGGTCCCCTCCCTGTGTCCGGCAATCCGGGGCAGGTGGGCCTTCTTTGCCCAGCGGCCGTTGCCGTCCATGATAACAGCAATGTGTTTGGGTGGGTTGTTTATCATCACACATTCATTATGTCTTTTTCTTTTTCCGCGACAATGTCATCAATTCTCTTTATGTAATCATCAGTAAGGGATTGAATCTTGTCTTTGAGGTTCTTGGTGACATCTTCGGAATGGGATTCCTTTTTAGCTTCGGCTTTCAGGTTTTCATTTTCATCGCGCCTGATATTGCGGATTCCTATTTTCGCATCTTCGCCGGTTCCCCGGACTTTTTTTGCCAGTTCTTCCCTGCGTTCTGTAGTTAAGACAGGCAGCGTAAGCCTGATTGATTTTCCATCATTATTCGGAGGAAGCCCGAGGTCGCTTGAATGAATCGCCTTTTCAATAACTTCCAGCATGTTCTTCTCAAAAGGCTGGATGAGCAGGCAGCGTGGTTCGGGAATGGTGACGTTGGCGGCATGGTTTATGGGCGTCATCGTTCCATAGTAATCCACCATAATATTATCAAGCATGGCCGGAGTAGCCACCCCGGTCCGGATTTTTGTTAAAGCTTTTTTCAATGAATCCAGTGTTTTCTGCATGCGGGCATTGATGGCGTTTTCATCCATTTTTTTCCTCCTTTGCTTTTACAATGGTTCCCAGTTTTTTTCCGGAAGCAGCCAACAGTAAATTCCCCTGTTTCGTCATGTTAAACACCAAGATAGGCATGTTGTTTTCCCGGCACAGGGCAATGGAAGACGTGTCCATAACCATGAGCTGCCGGTTAATTACTTCCGTATAGTCCAGCTGCTTGAACATGATGGTGCCTTTGTGTTTGGCGGGATCTTTATCGTATATCCCATCGACCTTGGTACCCTTCATGATGATGTCACAATTGGTCTCAATGGCCCTCAAGGTGGCCGCGCTGTCCGTGGTGAAATAGGGATTGCCGGTTCCCGCGGCGAAAAGGACAATACGGTTTTTTTCCAGGTGCCGGACAGCCCTTCTCCTGATATAGGGTTCGGCAACGGCCGGCACGTGCAGTGCGCTCATGACCCTGGTTTCCGCTCCCAGCCGTTCGAGAAAATTCTGCATGGCGATGCAGTTAATAACGGTTGCAAGCATGCCCATATGGTCCCCGGCCACCCTCTCCATGCCGGTTTCCGTGGCAGACAATCCCCTAACAATATTGCCGCCGCCAATAACCACCCCAATTTGAATGCCTTTGCGATGGACGTCATAAATCTGGGCGGATATGTTTTGAAGGTATTCGGGACTCAACCCGGACTTCTGGTTCCCGGAAAGGGCCTCACCACTTAGTTTTAAAAGGATTCGCTTGTAGTGCGGTTTGGCCATTCAGGTTATTGTCCAAGCTGCAATCTATGAAATGCAGATATTCTCAGATTATTCAGCTTCAATGGTTTTGCCTTTTGATTGATAAGGCTTTCCACCGTCATTTTGGTGTCCTTTATGAAGATCTGTTCCTGCAGGCAGTTTTCCTGAAAGAATTTTTTCAGCCGACCCTCGACAATCCTGTCCACTATTTGAGCTGGTTTGCCCTCCTTAATGGTGATTTCCCGGTAGATTTCTTTTTCTTTTTCCAGTATGTCCTGAGAGATTCCTTCTCTATCTATAGAAAGCGGATTACAGGCCGCCACCTGCATGGCAAGATCCTTTGCCAGAGTGGATATTTCGGAGGAAGGCTCAATTGGATTATCGGCAGATAGTTTCAGAATTACTCCGATTTTACCGCCCATATGAGAATAGGTTTCGGCGAAATCCTGAGGGCCCAGTTTTTCCACCACTAGTCTCCTGATGGTGATTTTTTCACCCAGTTTTCCCATAATGTCCGTTTTCAACTCATCAATGGTTTTCCCTTCTACGGTCATCTTACTAAGAGTGTCAACGTCTGCCGGCATTTCTTTTGAAGCGATGGAAATAACCTGATGAGAAAAATTTTTAAAATCATCAGACGCCGCCACAAAGTCAGTTTCGCAGTTTATGTCCACCGCCACCACTGCCGCACCCGTATGAGTCAAAACCACCTTGCCTTCTTTAGCTTCTCTGCCCATTCGTTTCTGGGCTACCGCTGCTCCTTTTTTCCGCAGGTATTCAATGGCCTTTGCCATATTGCCCTCGGTCTCCCCAAGGGCTTTTTTACAATCCATCATACCGAGTCCTGTTTGTTCCCGCAGCTCTTTTACCTGGCTGGCAGTAATTGGCATAATATTCTCTCCTTGTGCTTTTTCCTATTGCTTGTTCAGCCCTCTGTTTTCTGTTCTTTGACCTTTGTTTCGGCCTTTTCTGTGGTCTCTAATTTCTGCTCGGGAGTTTCCACCGCTTCGCCTTCTTCTTTCTTCGGCTCTTTGACTCCTGGTTGTTGTTCATCTGAAGGCGGCGCCACAGAATCCTCACTCTTGCTCTCAGGCCCCTTTTCACCATCTGCTGTCCCGAGCCCAACGGCTCCCGGCTCCTGGGCATCATCCCCCGCTTCGGCCTGATATTTATCTCCGGAAAATTCAACGATAGCATCAGTCAAAGCCGCCACAATTAATGAAACTGACTTGATCGAATCATCATTTCCTGGAATGGGATACGTTATATCCTCAGGATTTGAATTCGAGTCAACGATTGCCACAATGGGAATATTCAAACGAATGGCTTCTCTTACAGCGATGTGTTCATTTTTTGTGTCTACGGCAAATATGAGCCCGGGAAGAGTATTCATTTCCCTTATGCCGCCCAGAACAGCATTTAATTTTGCGTGCTTTTTATTGAGGGAGACGATTTCTTTCTTCTTCAATTCCTTTAAAATTCCATTTGACTCCATGTTCTCGATATCGTCCAGGGTTTTGATGGAATTCTTTACTGTTGAGAAATTCGTCAACATGCCCCCAAGCCACCTGTTGGTCACATAAAACATGTTACATCTTTTGGCTTCTTCTTCAACACAGTGTTTTACGCTCTTTTTAGTGCCCACAAAAAGAATTTTCCGTCCTGAAGCCAGAACTTTCTGGAGGCCTTCAATTGCTTTCTGTAAACAGTCCAGGGTTTTGGACAGGTTAATTATATGGATACCGTTGCGTTCGGTGAGTATGAAATTTTCCATTTTGGGATTCCACCGGAGGGTCTGGTGGCCAAAATGGACACCCGCGTTAAGCATTTGCTCAAGAGTAGGTATGTTCATGTTTTTGTTCCTTTTTTTCTTCCGATTCGGTCTTTGGCAGAAGGGCCTTGTCAGGCAGGATCTTCACACCTAACGAATCGTGTTTGAATATTTCAGATAAATTATCGTTTAGAGAATTGATAACGTTTCCTGGCCTTGGCGCGGCCGTACATTTTTCGCTGGACCACTCTGGGGTCTCTGGTTAAAAAACCTCCTGCCCGCAAAGGCTTCCGGTTTTTCTCATCTGATAATACCAGCGCCCTGGCAATCCCCAGTTTTATCGCTTCTGCCTGGCCGGATAGTCCTCCTCCATTGACATTGGCAGTTACGTCCCATAGATCATTACACTCCAAAGTGGTAAATGGCTGGTTAATGATCATATTAATGGTGGCGCCGGGAAAATACTTTTCAAATCCCCGGCCGTTTACTTTGCGTTTGCCTGTTCCTGGTTTGAGGATTATTCGCGCGATGGCGGCTTTTCTTCGTCCTGTCGCCCGGAATATGTCTTGTTTGTTGATAAATGGCTCCCTTTTTAAAAACTAGATTGAAACGGGTTCCGGCTTTTGCGCTTTGTGCGGATGGTCACCGTCGGCATAAACATGAAGTTTTTTCAGAATATGCCGTCCCCGGGCATTTTTTGGCAACATTCCTTTAATAGAATGAATTAATGGAAAAGCAGGGCTTTTATTGATGGCCTGCTTAAAAGCCACAGTCTTCCCACCTCCTGGATAGGTTGAGTGAGAGAAATATGATTTGTCCTCTGCCTTGTTTCCTGTGAGCTTAATATCTTTCGCGTTGATCAGTACCACGTTATCGCCGTTATCAAGATTGGTTGAGAAATTAGGTTTGTGTTTTCCCTGCAGAATAATGGCGACCTTGCTGGAGATTCTACCCAGAATTTGATCTTTCGCATCAATGAGATACCATTTCCGGTTAATATCGTTTTTTTTCAACATTGTTGTTTTCATATAGGTCTTTCTTAATTGCTGGGAAAATCTAATTACGGCCTGATAATTAGTCAAGAAAGGATCGGAGCGGAGTGGTTAGCAGGCTGGAGGGTTAAATTCCATCAATCACCACACTGGTGTATAATCAGGATGCAGAAGGTTCCATTCTTCGGAATAAGTATGCACTTCCCTGGTTGAATTCTGCTTGCCTTGCTTTGTCCGGCATATTAAAGGCCCCAGTACATGTGTCCATGCCATGAGGCCTCCTTCCAGATTGTGGACCGAGAGGCCCATGGATATAAGTTGTTCAGCATAGAGCCCGCTACGGTAACCGATTGTACAATAGGTTATAATCTGTTTTCCGGTCAGTGAAGAGGGATCCTTGAAAGTATCGGCGAAATCAGGGGGAGAAAGGCTGCCTGGAATCATGGAAACAGCCTGTTCTGCCGGTTGACGGACATCGATAATCACCAGGTTGGAATCTTCCATGATTTTCTGCATTTGCCAGGCTTTGATAACGGGTACACGGGTCTGGTCTTTTGTCAGTTCAGAAAACAACTTCCGGATCTTTTGTTCCATGTGGTCCGGGTTCTTTTTTGCAAGTGCACTGTCATCAAGCTGTTTGGCGAATTCCTCAATCTTTCTTTTGAGAGCCCTTCCTGTTCTTTTAATTATGGAAACCGCTGAGTCAAGTTGGGGCTTCACTTCGGAGAAGCTTGTATCTGTTCGCAGTCCCGGTTCTTCAAGAGAGGAATCGCCAGGGGCTTCGGTCTGTCCACTACCGGCGCTGCAAATACAGAGGATGCAAATACAATACCTCGTAAGTACAGAAAGGCTGAAAAAAAATGATGGTCGCTGTATTGTCATTTTGGTTATCAGCATGCTGTGTAAAACATATTATTAAAAAAAACACCTGAGGCACAAAGAAAGAATTGGCTCTCAGCCGGGATTCCTTTTTGCTCACACTGACTGATTTCTGACACAAGCCCGGTTGTTTCACCCGTTGTGGATTTAAACAACCAAAAAAAAGCTCATAATACGGGCCCATAAGGACAAATTCTGTATTCCTGTCTTTCAGTATCAGCAAATATGGTTTGTTGCTTCCGATCTTATAAAGTACGTGAAATACCTTTTGAGCCAGTGACCATAAAGAAAAATAAAAGCAGAGTGGATAACCTATTTTATTTTAAAATGTTATGAAACGAATAATTTGCGGTAGGCTTGTTTTTTTTTACAATAAAATGCAATAACCGGTGCGTTGGATTTTGATTGAGCATTCATAAATCCCCAAGGTTTGAAAGAGGTAGTTCCTTCCGTTTTTAAATTATTTTGCTTATTTACATTCAGGTATGTACATTTTAAAAGACCAAAATTAATTCACCAGGGGAATAATATGAAAAACCTAACAGCATTACTCGTCCTTTCGGTTTTCTTTGTGTTTGGATGTGAAAAAATTGAAGTCAAGAAAAATTACTTTCCGAATGGTAAGTTAAAAGAGGAATGGGAGGTTACCCAGGATGAGTACGGTCAGGACATCAAGAATGGTCTGTATAAAGCCTGGTTTGAGAATGGCCAGTTAAAGCATGAAATTCATTATCTGGATGGAAAAAAGCACGGAATGCAGAAGTCGCATTATGAAAATGGAAAAATAGAGGTAGAAGAAAATTATTTGTTTGGGAAATTAAGCGGAAAGAAGAAAAATTGGACAAATGATGGGAAACTGGAATTGGAAGTTGAATACGTTGATGGTAAACCCCATGGCTCTTTCATCCGTTATCGTGAGAATGGTAAGATCCACCATAAAATCAATTATCGCAACGGATTGAAACATGGCGCCCATGAAATTTTTGATACTGATGGCAATCTTGAGAGCACAAAATGGTTTGCCGATGGAAAAATTACTGACAAACCTGCAGATTCATCAGTGGCCGCAGCGCCGGCGGCAGCCGCTGCTCCAGATGCCTCTTCTGATGCAAAGGAGGCTCCGTCCGACAGTGGAACCCCGTCTGCTCCTGCGGACGATGTCAAAAAGCCGGAAGCTGGCTCCGGAACAGAGACACCAGGCAAATAACCACGGACCAATAAATCATCCTAACTTTTTGGCTTTCGCTTCTGTTTCCCGGGATCCTGGTTTTTTAACCGGTGAAGTGCTTGATACTCAAAAAAAAAAGTAAGATAATGGGTCTAGGGTCTGTTGAAGCAGGTTCTGGTTTCAGCATGAGCCGCAATGATGATAAACTTCCATTCTCCGAGTTTACCCTGATGAATGGAACAATGGCCGTATCATAACAGAAATTTATCTACAGCTATGCAGGCGGGTCGACCAAATATTCTACTTCTTTGTGATGACCAGAATAGGTTAGCCGATCTGGCCGGGCCGAAGTACAGGGACAAGATTTCAGGCAGGCCGATGCTCTGCACTTCCGTCAGTAAACTGGCAATGGCAGCCAAGGAAGGCGAATCAGCGCTGATTATCGCAGAATCCAGATTTGTGAAGGATAGGGGAATGTTCAAGGAATTGAATAAATTAAAATTGGAGTATTCAGTTCCCATCCTGATAGTCTTTCCCCTTTCCAAGCAGTTTTCGCCGGATTATCAATTGCATTATAAAGGCGGAGTAGAGTATCTGGTGGAACCCATTCCCCGGGATTTTTTGGTTGAAAAAATGAGAAGGTACCTGAGGGACTATGCGGCCCGAAAGAATTGGAATCAGGAATCCAACCGGTCCTCCCAACTGGAAGCTCAAAAGTCCATGGTGGAAGAAAAACTGGAGCAATCCCAGAATTTAATTATGCTGGGAAAGCTGGCAAGTGGCGTAGCTCATGATTTCAATAATGTTCTGGCGGGAATATTAGGTTATGCTGAAATGGCCAAGTTCAAATTTGGAAAATCCAATTCATCCCTGGAAAAATACACAGAATCTATCATTGCCTTTTCCAAAAGAGCAGGTGATTTGACCAAGGAAATACTCTCGTTTTCCAGAGGAACCAAGAACAAGAGACAGGCGATTAACATCCACACCCTTTTGACTGAGGTGCAGGATCTGCTGTCCCATTCCATTGATAAACGATACCAGATAAAAAAAGAACTACATGCGTCCTCTGCCGTTATTGTGGGTGATTCCGGCCTGATCCAGAATGCCATAATTAATATAGCCCTGAACGCGAGAGACGCCATGCCCAATGGCGGAGAAATCAGGTTTGCTACCCATAATATTGACATGGATAAGAAATCTGTCAACAGTTTAAAATTTAAAATTTCTTCAGGCTCCTATCTCAACCTCTCAATTACAGATTACGGGACGGGAATGGATGACGCTCTTATTGAAAAAATATTCCAGCCGTTTTTCACGACTAAGGAAATAGGGAAGGGGACTGGTCTCGGCCTTTCGAGCGTATTGAACACCATGCTGAAACATGATGGGACAGTGCTCGTGAACAGTGCTGTGGGCAGGGGGACGACTTTTGAACTATTATTTCCTCTGGGCAGACCGGATGAAATTGAGGGAAAAGACTCCTCTGATACCAAGTTCCTGAAGGGCTTTGGCCACTTATTGATCATTGATGATGAAGAGGCCTTGAGAGAAATTATCAGCGGAATGCTGGTTGATTATGGTTACAAGGTCTCCACAGCTGCAGACGGTGTGGAGGCGCTTGAGTACTATAAAAAGAACTACCATTCCGTTGACCTGGTGGTTATTGACATGAACCTTCCCCGGTGTACAGGGCACGAATGTTTTCAGGAAATGAAAAAAATCAATCCCAAGGTAAAAGCAATTTTGTCAACTGGATTCAGCCTTAACGAGGAAGCTGAAAAAATCCTGGAAGATGGCGTGCATGGTTTTATCCAGAAACCTTTTGAGATAAAGCAACTATTGAAGCTTATCTCAGAGGTGATATAAAGCCGACCGCCGGTATTGAGCCTGCTGCCCTCATCCTTTCCCGGAATCATAACCGCTTTTGGCACTGTTCGATATACGCAGAAGATTATTTAACTTTATTCCGTGGATCTATTTAATCAGGAACCTGCAAACCGGGAACTCCTGCAGGAACCTCTTGCGTTCCGAATGCGGCCCAGAACCCTTGATGAATTCGTGGGCCAAGATCATATTCTGGCCAGGGGGAGGTTATTAAGAAGGGCCATTCAGGCTGATCAACTTTCTTCCCTTATTTTCTACGGACCCCCGGGATGTGGCAAGACCACTCTGGCCCGGGTAATCGCCGGAAGCACAAAGGCGGCCTTCCATTCCATTAACGCTGTGCTTGCGGGGGTGTCGGATATCCGCGATGCTATCAAACATGCCCAGACCATCAGAAGACGGGATAATCGTAAATATATTCTCTTTATTGATGAAGTCCATCGTTTCAACAAAGCGCAGCAGGATGCCCTTCTGCCCCATGTGGAAAACGGGGTTCTCATTCTGGTTGGAGCCACTACAGAGAATCCATATTTTGAGGTTAATAAACCCCTGGTCTCCCGGTCTCGCATATTTCAATTTCTTCCCCTTGAAAATAGGGACCTCTTGAATATCGCCAGGGCAGCGCTGGCTGATAAGGAGAGGGGCTATGGAAATAAAAACATAGATGTTGAAACCCAGGCGCTTGAGCATATTGTGAAAGTAGCTAATGGTGACGCCAGGGCAGTCCTAAACGCTCTGGAGTTAGCTGTTGAAACCAGTACCGAAGAAGCCGGGTCACTTCACATCAGCACGAAAGATGCTGAGGAGAGCATTCAACGCAGAGCCGTTTTATATGACAGAGACGGAGACGCTCATTATGATACCATTTCCGCATTTATAAAATCCGTCAGGGGATCAGATCCTGATGCTGCTTTATATTGGCTTGCGAAGATGGTATATGCCGGAGAAGACCCGAGGTTTATTTTCCGGCGAATGCTGATCTTAGCCTCTGAAGACGTGGGCCTGGCAGATCCGGACGCTCTTCGGGTTGTTGTAAGTGCATCTCAAGCTTACGATTATGTCGGATTGCCTGAAGGAAAATTTCACCTTGCCCAGGCATGCTTGTACCTTGCCACGGCTCCCAAAAGCAATTCTACTATGGCCTTTTTCGACGCCCTTGGTGAAGTTGAAAAAAGTGAGAAAGGCCATATGCCAGATCATCTGAAAGACAGCTCCAGGGACAAAGATGGATTCGGTCACGGAAAGGGGTATCTGTATCCTCATGCATACAGGGACCACTGGGTAGCTCAACAATACCTGCCGGCCTCCCTGCAGGGAAAAGTTTTTTATAAGCCCTCTAAAACCGGTTTTGAAAAAACCATAGTATCCGAAGTAAATCGCCGCAGGGAACTCCAGTTTGCCGCTCTTCTCGATCCTGGATACGGATTTGATATTGTTGAGCCAATTAGGGTTAAAAAGGATGATTTCTGGTTTCGAAGGTCCCTGGCACATACCAGTGAAATGCTGGACAGGGTGCGTACGGAAGTATTCAGACTGTTGAAGTGCTCTCCGGAAGACCTTGCCCTTGATTTGTCCGGTGGAAAGGGATTCCTGACTTGGGAGGCCTGCCTAAGATGTGACAGGGGTGGCGTATGGTCACGGTGCGCTGATGACCAGGAACACCGAAGGATGAGAGATTGGGTGGGGCATTTTGAGTTTATGTTGCAGCCCCATCTTTTCCACATGTCGCTGGAGGCTCCTGCCGGGACGGCGCTGAAAGAAGATGGGGAATATATTCAGTTTGACGTGGTTATAGGGCATGATCTCTTTAAACATAATGAAGGAAGGGATGCTCTAAAGACAATCGGACTGATCCGTGACCAAAATCTATCACAAAAAGCGACTATGGTTTTTTCTCAGACTGATTACCGGAAAACACAGAGTTTTTATGAATTACTTATGCATTGTTGTGGTAAATCCGGACCATCCCAGGAAATTCCGGCTAAACTTTTGGAAAAGGTCCAGAGTGTGGAGAAATATTTTAAATCCGGAAGTATCCTTGGGAAATCATCATCTATCCGGGAGCAGTTATCCAGTTTGGGATTTAATCATGTGGAAATTTTTAACCAGGAGTTCAGCGCCCGGCGTCATTTATTGCGGAAACAAATCATTCAGTGGTTTAAGGTGGAAAAAACGAATCAGCCGGATGGCCTCCTGGCTGAAATCAGAAATAATGTGTCGGATAAGGAATGGAGTCACCTCAGGAATATTATGTTAGAGGAACTGGCAGGGAAGGATGTCCCCTGGAAGCAGGGATATACCTTCTGGAGGATAAAAAAATAAGGGCGCAATAACAGGCGCCCTTACGTAATCCATTGTAAATAATTTAGTTACGGCAAATACTTAATTGATTCTCCCGCTTCGGAAGTAAAATGCAGATAAGCCAGTTCCGTGTCTTTAGGAACTTTGAAACTTACCTGTCCCACGTTGGTTTCTGCGCCGCGTTCTATTTCTTTTTTACTGCTGAAAGCTCCCGCCCTTCCTGAAGGCTCATACTCTTTGCCATCCCGGTCCACCAGTTTAAAGCTCTGGCCCAGGAATTTAAAGGTATTCGTAGAGCCATTATAAGCCTGGACCTGGAAAGTGGTGGTATTGCCGGACCTGGACATGGAACGAATGGCCAGTAATACGCCAAACCGGTTTATTTGGGGAATGGGGTTATCTATTAAATGCTCAAGATCATAGATCAGATAAGTAGAGAGATTGGCCTTCCTGATTTTGGACCATAAATCTTTGATAGCAGGGGTTTCATCCACAAATAGCATCATTTTGCTCATTAGGTAGTCAGCGATAATTCCATCTTCAGCTTTACCGTTCATGCAACTGGCATGATAATCTTCCGCTTCGGATATGGATTTCTGTATGTAGGAATTTTGTATGGAGGAGATTTGGAGCCTGATATCCTCTGGAATATCAGAGAGAGTTTCAGCGTCTTTTATCATTCTGAAGCCCACTTCTTCCGTTGGGAAATCGCCTGACTTAATAAAACCCGGTGCAATAGAAACCGCTGTTTTAGCAAAGAGCTGTTGGATTTCTTTATCCTGGTTTTTCGCCATTAATTCGTTAATTTTTTCCCGGAAAGTCAATAGTTTTTCGATGTCAGGATCCTGATCCGCAGTTATCTGCATGGCGCCGATATAAGCTTTGGTAAGGTTTTTCTCAAAGTTTTTTGATCCCTTGCCTTTCTTCACCACGTAATTATACCGTTGCAAGGCCTTTAAGGGTCGTCCTTCTTTCAAATGCTTATCACCCTGTTTTTCGTAAACTGACTTGCATGAGGTGGTAAAAGAACAAAGGGCGGCAATCCCCACAATCCAAAAAAGTTTTTTCATGAGTACTCCTCTTTCATTTTAGGTTTGAAATAGTATCCGGGAATGTTCTTTCTGGTATTTCATAAATTTATGAACAAAATCACAAATGGCAAAGTAGTTTTTTAATTGTTTGTTTTATTGCCAGAGACTTCCCGATTTGATTAACTTTCAACCAAATTTTTTGGGCCCATAGCTCAGTTGGTTAGAGCAAACGACTCATAATCGTTAGGTCGTAGGTTCAAGTCCTACTGGGCCCAGTTTATCGCCGATTGGCGCAATTGTCAGGGGGATTAGGCAGTTCAGTTGGGATTTCCCTGAGATAATTGTATTGGAGTAATGGAGTATTGGATTAAAATAATGGCACCTGCGGTGCATTTTATCAAAATCTGTGGCCTTAATCTTTCCTCCGCAGAATCTTACTTCCGACTCCGCCAAGGCAAATCCGGACAGGCCGGCGTACTTGTAATAGAGCCCATTACTCCAATACTCCATTACTCCAGTACTCCAAGGAACCTTATCCTAAATCCTTTCCGTTCATGAAAAAACTGATTTTTATAGGGGATGACCTTTCTCTGGGTAAGAACGGATACGGAGAGCTTGTGCGTTCTCATTTATTGCTGTTGGAGCCTGGATCAGAGAATGAGGTAATCTTTTTTTCAGATAATGAAATGACGTATGAAAAGGCTTTTTCACAATTGCCGTTGCATGTGATCGGGAAAGCCCCTGAAGTCGTGGTGCTTGCACTTGGACACCATGATCTGGTAATCAGGGGCTCTTTGGAGGACATGGTAAACCCATTAACTGAGACTATAAATTTAATTCTGGATAAAACCCAGGCTTCTGTTTTAGTGGTCAATCTCTGTTCTCCGTTTTTCGTTGGAAACGAACAGGTTTATGCCAGGTGTAAGGATTTCAACCGGGTTTGTGCGGAAATATCCAATAATAATAGGGTATGTCAGGTAGATATAGACACTCCCGCTGAGGAGTTTTTGTCTGAACACCGGCTTTCAAAGGGTGAGAAAATGTCACTGCATGCTGAAGGGCCCCGCCTTACAATCCTGGGAGCACTCCTGATTTCCAGGACGGTTGCCGAGAAAATCAGCATGACATTTAGTCCAGAAACAGGAAATAGGTCAAATTGAAATATTTTCCTGGTTTGGGGACCAGCTTTTCACTTGACCAAATGTATGCCAGGAAATACTTTGGATCAAAGATAACATGGACCTGAAGCTTCTCATCAGAAATATCCCGGATCATCCCAAACCCGGAATTAATTTCAAAGATATCACCCCTTTGTTTCTTAATCCTGATGCCGTGCAGCAGGCATGTGCGGACATGACGGCTCCGTTTATTGGTGATTCCATAGATTTTGTAATTGGGATTGAATCAAGGGGTTTTTTGTTCGGAGTCCAGGTAGCCTACAACTTAAAGGCCGGATTTATTCCCATAAGAAAGCCGGGAAAGCTACCGGGAGATACAATTAAGGCGGATTATTCTCTGGAATACGGAACAGATTCTCTTGAAATGCATACCGGGCAGTTTAAGCAGGGTGCAAATATTCTGATTGTAGATGACTTGCTGGCGACTGGTGGGACCGTTTCCGCAGCGGCAGAACTTGTCAAAAGGGAGGGTGGCAACCTGATTGGTTTTTCCTTTCTGATTGAGTTATCTTTTTTGAATGGTAGGGGAAAACTTGAAGAAAAGAAGGTAACCTCCCTGATTAGTTATGATGAGGAATAAACAGATTCATTTAAAAGACTACCGGAAATAAAAAATTGGAAAATCCTTTTGATAATAAAGTAGAACACGATAGATATTTAAGGAAAAATATAGCTTTAAGCCGGGGCTATGACATTGAAAAAAGGGACAGGCTGAGACAGAAACAGGCCAGAGGAGAGTTAAAGCCGGTCATTCACAAATGTCATAGATGTAAGGAGCAGAAACCGTGTCTCCCATATTCAGTGATGGAAACCGGTCATTTTGACGGGGTGACATCTGTTTCCAAGGAGCTGGTTCAGATATGTGAGGATTGCTCTCCCAAGAAAAAGAAACACCCCTTGGAAAAGTCCAAAAAACAAATAAGCGCTTTACTTCGAGGCGCAAAAAAAGGACGAATTTAAAGCTTTTTTCCGGTCTGGCGTGACAGACATAGTCGCTTTCGCGCAACTAGAATGTTATTTTTGGAACCAGAAAAAACAGGTAGTTAGATCTCTGGCTCTGGTCCCTGAAGATCAGTTCTCTATGCATCCCGGCGTTGATTTTAAAGAATAATTTTTTCCCCGCCGGATAGAATATTCCCATACTTAATCCGAATTGCTGTCTGGATATGAAATCGCTTAAGGCGAGTTCAGGACTTACGGCCGCCTGAAATGCGATTTCAGAGTTTTCCAAAAATGTAATTCGACGGGCCCTGCTTTTTAAACTTCTGGAAACTTCAATCACAAAAGTATCAAAAAACAAATCGCTTTCATGCAGAGTATAACCAAGCACAAGATTCCACGTTCTTTCCTTGCCCTCAAATATTTTTTGACCTTTTATCTTCCATTTCATTTCCAGCCATCTATCCTCAAGAATTTCATTATCAAAGGATGACCATGGGCCAAACGTCAGCACATACCCCATCATACCAAATCCGCTCTCAGGCGGTTTGCCGTGTTTCTGTTTGCGGAAATTCATGATTTCACCCAAAAACGCAGAAAAAGCAACGGGATCAGAGAATTCAGCAGAAACCATTTCCACAAGGTTGAGGTCTTTTCCCGGTAAATAGAAGTTATCATAAATCTCCGGATTGCTTTCTTTCAGTCTGGAGTTCAAAACCAGAACAGGATATGCTGCGGCCTCAGCGGAAAAGTATCCGGGGACAAAAGCGTTTTTAAACATCAGTACATAAAGATCTACTTCATTGTCTTTAATTTCTTTTACAGTGTATCTCTTCCTGAGGTCTGTAAAAAGCGAGAAATATGGTTCGTATATATCCATGGCGACCTCTCCCCCAAGCGTTCGGCCCCGGAATTTACCTCCAAAGGGGTGCACATATAGCGCTGATTCACAAAAAACGAAGCTGAGCAACAGAAAAAACGGCCATTTCATGGTTTTATTATACCGTAAAAACAGCCGGAAGGAATAACTATTCTGGTAGCGAGGTTATTACAGGTTGGTTTCCTGCCGGATCTGCGCAGCATTCATATCATTGATTTCTGTTAGAAACTCTGAGACTTCATTGAAGTTTCTACAAACAGATGCAAAGCGCATGTAAGCTACTTCATCTACTTTCTGCAACGCCTCCATTACATAGTCCCCGATAATCTTACTTGGAATCTCCTCCATTTTGAGGTTGGAGATTTTGTTTTCGATTTCTTCCCCTATCTCCTGAATCCGGTTTGGAGGAACAGGCCGTTTCTTACAGGCGGTATAAAGTCCGGTCACCAGTTTACCCATGTCGTATGGTTCCCTGTTGCCGTTCTTTTTAAGAACCGTACGCGGAACGGACTCAATATACTCATAGGTAGTATACCGTTTGCCGCATTTCAGACATTCTCTCCGACGACGGATGGCCTTTCCTTCTTTTGTGGAGCGGGAATCCACAACCTTGTCTTCTTCAAAGTTGCAAAATGGACACTTCATAATTGTCCGTAATATAAGGTTTTTTCAATACCTAATCAACATTTATTTAAGATGTTGAAAAAATTACCTGTTAAGTAGCAAAACAATGAAATTTTAAAAAAAACGAAACTTTGTCCTGTTAGTAAAATGTTCATAACCCCGCCCGCCAACTGTGTTTCCAGAAGGGTCAAGCAAGTCCGCAGATGGTTTTTGTATGATAGACTTTGGCTATTTGTTTTCTAAAATCAGGGTCTGGCTCACAGCATCACAGATTTCATCCGGTCCGAAGTACTGAATGGGGCCGGGAAATATATAGTTATCATTTATGGCCCACTCTTCCCTGTTATGCTGAAGTTTCTGAAATGGAGGCTGGTCCAGTTCGACACAGGCCTTTTTAATCACGGCTTTCTGTTTCCCATGTCTGTGCTCCATGTTCAGCATCATAGTGATGGGAATACCTCCGGCGACCCATTTGTCCACCCCGTGAGAGAGATTCTTGATGGCTGACATATAACCTGTTGCCCCTGCTTGAATGAGAACAACTGCTCCGTATCCCAGACTGTAAGTGTAGTCGGCGTCAAAATTCGAGGGAGGAGCGCATCTGCCCTCATATCCAAAAAAGTGGTTCTGCACGGAAAACTTTCCCTGGTATTTACCATCCTGTTTTAATTCTTTGAGCCGCTTTTCGACCAATTCTATGAGAAGCAGTTCGGTAGCTATTTTTGAGACCTGCACGTTGCCATGAGGATCCCTTTCGTAGATTAGCTGGGCTTGTATTTCTCTGGGCAAACCTAAAAGGGTGTCCGCGTCCTTTTTTTCCAGCCATTCTGAGAGTTTCTCCACCCGAGCCTCATGTCCATGAATAACCTCAATTTCTACTTCATGTTCAGCCATCATGTGGTTGAGGTTTGAAATAAGGCTCTTCATGCAGGCCATGAATTCAATCAGGCCTTCTGGTATGATGACCACCCCGTAATTTTTTCCTTCATCGGCCCGGGCCACAATGCTGTGACAGATGGTTTCTACCACGTCTCCAATATCCAGCCCTTTGGATTCTACCTCTTCTGAGATAAGGATAACGTTTGCCTGGGTTTGCAGGCCCACTTCAAGGGCTATGTGGCTGGCTGTGCGTCCCATCAGTTTTACAAAATGCCAGTATTTTTTTGCGGAACTGGAATCGCGGCAGATATTTCCCACCAGTTCGGAAAATGTTTTTGTGGCAGTGTCAAATCCGAAAGAAATAGGGACATGGGCATTTCTCAGATCCCCGTCAATGGTTTTCGGGATGCCAATGACAGGCGTATTTTGTTTTTTGGAAAGCAGGAATTCGCCCAGCATGGCTGCATTGGTGTTGGAATCGTCCCCTCCGATGATTACCACCGCGTCTATATTGTGCTGTTTAATGACTCTGAGGCATTTCTCAAACTGTTCCTTGGTTTCCAGTTTGGTACGGCCCGAACCGATCATGTCGAATCCGCCGGTATTCCTATACTCGTCTATTTTCAACTCATCAAGGATTTCGAATTTCCCATCTTCCAGTCCCGAAGGTCCTCCCAGGAACCCGAAGAGCTTGCTGGAGGGATTTACCTCTACGATGGCATCGTAAATTCCGCATATAGCATTATGACCCCCGGGAGCCTGCCCGCCGGAGAGAACCACGCCTACGTTAAGTGGTTTTTTTTCCGCTGGAGCAGAGCCAGGAACGAACTTTATGATGGGAAGGCCGTAGGTATGGGGAAAGGCCTTTTTGATCAGGTCATGATCACCCATGGATTCTGTGGCATCTCCTTTTTCAATGATCACTTCATGAATCCCGTTTCTCAAGCACATGGGCAATTTGGGCTTGTATTGCTTTCTTACTTTTTCAAGGGGTGATATCTTTTTCACAATATTCTCCGGTTCAGGTAATGGTTTGTATTATAATTTCAGCATTTCAATATAATTTTACCGGTGAAATTTCCGAATGCATAAAGACAGAATTTCTGTGTCAATTTTTCCAATATTGACGGATTCCAAATGGAGTTGGTAGATTGTGGCGCGGGCGGGACGTAGCTCAGTCTGGTAGAGTACTTGAATGGGGTTCAAGTGGTCGCTAGTTCGAATCTAGTCGTCCCGACCAATCAAGCCTTCCCTTCGGGGGAGGCTTTTTTCGTCGATAAACCCCAAAAAAACCTTATCACAACGCTAATATTCATCCAGCTTTTTTCACCTTCGGTTTTGCATCGGACGATTGGTATACTGAATTAGTATACTGAATCGACTCTCCGTCCCCGGAAAATGCTTTGTGAAATTTAACTGTTCCTTTCTTGTTGCTCCTTTTTTTGTTGCGATATACTCTCATGTTGTCTGCCAGCCAGCCGTTTTCAGCGATGATTACATCAGGTGAATTCCCGGCCTCTTCCAGCTTTGTATTGGTGCAGGTCGAATATACGATAGGTGAAGGTCGAAAAGGACCTTGCGCAATGAATGTTAAGCTAAAAAGCGAGGAATAATTAGGTTTTGCCTTTTTATCTGGACCTTAACCCAGTAATCGTTTTTCCCCTTCCAGACCACGAATTGCGGTTACATCCTGTGAAACTTCAAGACAGCCTTTGTACTGACCCTGATCATTCCGAATCGCGAAATACCGGATGTGTATAAATTTACCTTTCATCTGAATCCAGAATTCCGCTACGTCCTTCTTACCACCCCTGAAATCATCAAGGATCTGCTGTACCATGTGCATGCTCTTGGGGGGATGGCATTTCTGGACCTTCCTGCCGATAACGGCCGGGCTGCGGGGGAATAGACGCTCTTTGGTGGCAGAGTAATAAAGCACCTCGTCTTTCTCATCGACAAAGGATATGTCCACCGGCAGGTGCTTTAGAAGTAGATTGACCTGTTCTGGAGTCATGTTGCCGGTGTCCAACTCGATTCGGCCAGCCGCTTCCCGTTCTTTATCAATAATCTCTTGGTCTTCTTGATTCTCTGCAGGCGGCTCGATCCAGGCGTATCCGATTTCCGATTCGCCATGTCTGACTTTATTCCATTCTTCTTTGGAAAGCGTGTCCATGGAAACCGGGTAGAGAATATGCTCCTCCTTGTAAATCATATCTCGGATGGTCTGTATAGATTCGTTTGCGGCTTTTATAAATCCCTTGGGATTTCCGGTATCAAACTCGCCCTTTGTTTTCTTAAGCATGGCGCGGATATCGTCGTGAAGCGCCCACATCACCTGGGAAGGCCCTGAGATGTCGTGTTTTTCCAATAGTGGGAAGAGCTGGTTTTCCTTGCGCAGGTAGTGAATGTCAATCTTCTGAAGGTCTGTGAGCTTTTCCTCCAATTCTTTCCTTGCTTTGCCGAAAGCTTCAGCATCGGGCTTGTCCCCAAGCTGGTTGCAGATGGCTTCGAGCTTGTTCATGATTTCTTCTGAGGCCCCGTTCTCCAGCATAAAGGTGTGTACCGGGTGGCCTGCCGGGACTTGCGGCGGCTCCTTGTGTTCAAGGGACTCCTTGAATACCTGGACATGCACGTCACAAAGACGCTTTACTTCGCTCTCGGGCATGCCTTCCTCAATGAGTTTCTGCTCCATTTTCGAAATTTCGGATGCGTCGATATCCTTTATCAACTCATGAAAGCGTTTCTTAACATCAGCCATATCGGCACCGTCATGGAGATCGCGGATAATTTCTTTGAGGATTTCGTGACGGGCCTGGGGGTCTTTGATGTCCTCAACAGGGTCTTTGGAGGTTGTCCAGCTAATGTGCTCCCCAGTCTCCTCCTCTATTTTCCCGGCGATTTTCGACAGCAATTCTTCGATGCCAAGGCCGCCGATTGAGGCTGCTTGATCAAGGCTGGCTACCTTGCCGACTGTTTTCCGCGCTATGGGATTTTTCAGCAGCTTGAATTTGGGGGCCAGACCTGCCAGGAAATCCAAAAGAAACGGGTATTTGTCAAGAATGGCAGATACTTTGGTTTTTGGGGTTATATCCATTAATCACTCCTAATCAATGAAGTAAGAAATCTAAATTTCATATTTGAATAAATATTTATCCTCTATTCCCGCTTTATTTTGCCGAAAAACTATAACCTTCTTTCCCTGCATCAATAGTTAATGTATTTCCGGGTAATAGAGTTCCCTCTATAATCATCCTGGAAACAGGCGCCTCCAGGCTGCGCCTGATGGCCCTTTTCAGAGGACGGGCACCATATACAGGGTCAAACCCTTCTGTGGCTAATGCCTCAATGGCCTGCCGGCTTACCTCCATTTCTATCCCTTTTTCCTTCAACCGTTCCTGGAAATACTTCAACTGAATAGAAACAATTTTTTGGATATGTTCCTTGCTGAGGGCGTGAAATACAACGGTTTCGTCTACCCTGTTGAGGAACTCAGGCCTGAAGTGATGCCGTAATTCCCCTAAAACAGTCTTGCGAATCTCATCATAGGAATTGGTTTCCTGTTCCACAATGTGGGTGCTGCCGATATTGGAAGTCATGATGATAATGGTATTCTTGAAATTCACCATACGCCCATGGGAATCGGTTAATCTTCCGTCATCCAGTATCTGAAGGAGTATATTGAAAACATCGAAATGGGCTTTTTCGATTTCATCGAACAGGAGGACAGCATAAGGCTTGCGCCTTACCGCCTCGGTGAGCTGGCCGCCCTCGTCATACCCTACATAGCCCGGAGGAGCGCCAATCAGCCGCGATACCGCGTGCTTTTCCATATACTCTGACATGTCTATTCTTATTACTGCATTTTCATCGTCAAAAAGGCTATATGCAAGAGTCCTGGCAAGCTCCGTTTTCCCCACGCCGGTAGGGCCCAGAAAAATAAAGCTCCCGATGGGTTTGTTAGGATCCGTCATGCCGGCCCGGGCCTGCAGCACCGCATCCGCTACGGCCGTTACGGCCTCATCCTGGCCTACTACCCTCTCATGCAGATGTTCGCCCAAGGTGAGCAGTTTCTCTTTTTCGCCCTGCACCAGCTTGCTTACCGGAATATGGGTCCAACGGCTGATAATAGAAGCGATGTCCTCCTCCGTCACCTCCTCGTTCAGGAGCCGGTTCTTGCCCTCTTTCAATACCCTCTCAGCCTCTTTAATTTCTTTTTCCAGATTAGGCACCTGGCTGTATTGGAGTTCCGCGGCCTTGTTCAAATCATAATCCCTCTGGGCCTTTTCTATGTCTGTTTTCACATTGTCCAGTTTTTCCCGCAACTCCTGCAAACGGGCCACTCTTTGTTTCTCGGCTTCCCATCGTGCCCTGAGCTCCGTTGCATTGGATTTGACTTCAGACAGGCTTTTCTTGAGATCAGATAATCTTTCCTTGGATGCTTTGTCCTTCTCCTTAGATAGCCCGGCTATTTCGATTTCCAGTTGCATCTGCTTTCGGTTGGCTTCGTCAAGTTCCACAGGGCTTGAGTCCATCTCGGTACGCAGCTTGGCCGCTGCTTCGTCTATCAGGTCTATGGCCTTGTCCGGCAGAAAACGGTCGGAAATATATCTGTCCGATAGAGTAGCAGCCGCGATAAGTGATGTATCCCTGATCTTGACGCCATGGTGCACTTCATACCGTTCCCTTAATCCCCGTAGTATTGATATGGTATCTTCTACGGAAGGCTGTTCCACCAATACTACCTGAAATCGCCTCTCCAGCGCCTTGTCTTTTTCTATATGCTTGCGATATTCATCCAGGGTGGTGGCGCCGATGCAGTGCAATTCCCCCCGGGCCAGCATGGGTTTAAGCAGATTGCCGGCGTCCATGGCGCCTTCAGCCGCTCCGGCCCCCACCACAGTATGCATTTCGTCGATGAAAAGAATGATGGAACCCTCCGAAGCTGTGACCTCCTTCAATACAGCTTTAAGACGTTCTTCAAACTCTCCTCTGAACTTGGCTCCCGCAATCAGGGAGCCCATATCAAGGGAGGCCAGCTTGCGGTTTTTTAATCCTTCCGGTACATCACCATTTACAATTCGCAGCGCCAACCCTTCCACAATGGCTGTTTTTCCTACGCCAGGATCTCCGATAAGCACCGGGTTATTTTTAGTGCGGCGGGAGAGGATTTGCACAATTCTCCGTATCTCTTCGTCTCTTCCTATTACCGGGTCGAGCTTCCCTTTTACAGCCAGGCCGGTAAGGTCCCTGGAATACTTTTCCAAAGCCTGAAAGCTGCTCTCAGGATCTTTGGAAGTTACCCTCTGGTTTCCCCTGAGCGCTTTAAGGGTTTCAAGCACCGACTTTTCCGTAATCCCCGTTTTTGAGGCCAGGCCTTTGCATTTGCTGTCGGTTTCCAGTAAGGCCAGAAACAGGTGCTCGACACTGACATACTCATCTTTCATTATGTCGGCGGTTTTCCTGGCCTGGGATAATGCTTTTGAAAAGTCCCTTGAGGCATACACCTGTGAAGAACCTGAACCGGAAACTGAAGGAAGTTTCCTCAGGGCTTCCTGTATGAGAGCTTCAACATCAGTTGGAGCAATGCCGATTTTATTGAGTAGGGAAGGAATAAGCCCTTGGTCCTGATTGACAAGGGCCGAAAACAAGTGCAAAGGAACGAGTTCCTGGTGGTTCATTTCCACTGCAAGCACATGGGCATCGCTTATTGCTTCCTGGGATTTGAGAGTCAGTTTATCTGTGTTCATCGCGTAAAAGCTCCAAATATTTTTCCAATTCTATATACGACGCAATCTTTATGCCAGTTTTAAATTCCCTTTTTTTGGGACAAACCAAAGAAGTAAAAGGCTCTTTTAAATCCAGGAATTAAAATGAGATGCAACATGTGTTTGAATATAAAACAGAAAAGCCGAAAAACACCTGGTTTTCAGCTATGGTTTATTGTTTTGGCAGAGGCGTCCTGCCGATGAACTGGGCATTGCCCAATCCGCTTCCAGGTGTAATAGTTATACATTTGATTTCAATTTGCATTGATTAATCCGCCACATAAGACGATTATAACATATGGAAAGGGGGACCGCTCCCCCATTCCGTAATATTCAAGGAAGATAAATTGAAGTCTATTCATAATTTTCGGAATCTTTTTCCTCATCGTCTGATTCATCTGCGAGTGAAGTGTATTCCCAAACAGTGAGAACATCATTTCCTTCTTTGTCTTTTCGTACCGTTCCTTTAATTTGGACGGTTTCCCCCACATGAGTCAGCAGTTCTTTTCCTTTATTATTGTTTTCAATTATGAAGTGGCGGTTAACCGTGTCGCCTTCCTCATCAATTTCTTCGACAGAAAATGCAACATTAACTGGTGTTCCATCTTCGTCGGTTATATGGGTTTCTATAACGCCCTCAAGCGTTAGAGAAGACTGGGAGAAGCCCGGACTAAGAATGCCCAGCAGCCCAAAAATGGACAACCAAATTTTATATGAAACAGGACGTCTTCTTTTCATGTGTTACCCCTTTTTTTAATTTAAAGTATCTCTGTGTTTGGATAGAAATCAAACTTCATGCCAAATTGAAAACCTACATTCTGATGGCCGGTTTTTTGATAAAAAATCAGCATTTTCCCCTAAGATTCCTCTCTTCAGACATTGAATCCCTGAAGCAATAACCAAACTTTGGATTTTCCATTTTCAAAATGAGATGGCTTTTCCCAAATTGGAAAAATATCAGCTAATTTATCCTGCCTGCCGGATTAGCGATAGTCTTGTGGTAGTTCTATAAAACAGCAAAAACGGGATTTTTTCGCTGGAAGTGCTGACTGTCTGTTATCCTCAACGGTCATAATGGTACGCCTTTTGCGTAATAAAACCTGATGTGTTATTGCTGTTGGAAAGGAGTTGATATGGAGTCTAATCATGGACCTTAAACAATTTTTGCATCGCTGCAGGATATCAGAGCGGGATTTTAAGCTAACCGATCTTTCCTGGCCTCAGTTGCTGGAAATCCGAAATGACTGCTTGAACAGAATAGAAAAAATGCATGGACTAGCGGTCAGCGTTGCATCGCTGTTGATGAAAGCAAAAGGAGTGCATTCGGTTAAAAACGGTATCAAGGAATCTGATCATCTGATTGAAAAAATTATCAGGAAAAATACAAAAAAAAGGAGTTCAGCATTACCTGCGCAAATTACCGTAAGAAAGTCAAAGATCTTGTCGGAATCAGGGTGCTCCATTTATTCAAGGAGGATTGGGGAAGCTTGCATGACTACATTACTAATAAATTCAAGATTGCTATAAAACCGCTTGCCTATATCCGGGAAGGCGATTCGCGTACGGTAATTTCAAAAGTGAAGAAAAGAAAAAAGATTTAAAGGAGCAAATACAGGAAATCACCAGCGGGAGCGCTCAGGCTATCACGATGCCTGGAATGATAAATAAAGGTATTATACTTCGGTAATAACGAGGGAAGCCATATCTGTAATATTCTATGATAAAAGGAGTACAAAAAATGCCAAATCATCAAAGGAAAAAACTTGCTGAAATAAAAAATATAGGCTTTGTGTCCACAAGACTTGCAGGCACGGACGGGGTTTCGTTGGAGACGGAAAAGTGGTCCGAAGTGCTTGTAACTATGGGTTATAAATGTTTCTACTTTGCCGGGGAGATTGACCGTCCCGAACCCAAAAGTTATCTGTGCCCTCTGGCGCATTTCTCCCACCCGGATATTGAAAAAATTAACGCCTATGTATACAACAACACCAGCAGGGCGGAAAGGATTACCGATGCGATAGAGGATCTGAAACGGGAACTCAAGTTTGAAATAAAAAAATTCCTTCAACAGTTTCATATAGACTTGCTCATTGTTGAAAATGCTTTTGCCATTCCCATAAATATACCTCTGGCACTTGCCTTAACTGAATATATAGTTGAAAACAACATGCCGGCCATTGCGCATAACCATGACTTCAGCTGGGAACGCAAGCGGTTTGCCGTCAATTGCGTTTCCGATTATTTGAATTACGCCTTTCCGCCCCGGCATCCCTTTATCCGGCAGGTTGTCATAAACAAAGATGCTCGCACTCAATTGGCTTTGCGAAGAGGTGCTGCCGCAGTAGTGGTGCCCAACATCATGAATTATGCCAAGCCTCCTTCACCTCCAGATGAATATACTGTTGACGTAAGGAAATCCCTGGGGTTTCAAAAGGGTGAGTTTTTTATACTTCAGCCCACCAGAGTAGTGCAGCGTAAAGGCATTGAGCACGCCATTGAGCTGCTCCGGCGCCTTCAGAAAAAGAAGGTTAAAGCCAAGCTGGTTATCTCTCACGCTTCAGGAGACGAGGGCGGTGACTATGAACGCAGGATAAGGGAATACTCCAAGCTGCTGAGGGTGAATACGCTATTTGTCTCAGATATAATCGGTGACCGGCGCGGCAAGACAAAAAATGGCAGAAAGATCTACAGCCTTTATGACGTTTATCCCCATGCCGATTTCGTCACCTATCCGTCTTCTTATGAAGGCTTCGGTAATGCTTTCCTGGAAGCGGTGTATTTCAAGAAGCCACTTTTAATAAACAACTATTCCATATATGCCAATGATATCAAACCACGGGGGTTCCAGGTAGTGGAGATTGACGATTATATAACGGAACAGGACGTGAACGAGGTGCACGAGCTGTTGCAGAACCCGGAAAAAGTCAAAAAAATGACAGAACATAACTATAAACTGGCAAAGCGCTTTTACTCGTATGCGACTTTAAGAAGAAAGCTTTCCTACATGCTTAAGGATTTCTTCGGCGAGGAATAGCCGTTTGGCAGGGGAAGGGGAGATGCCCGCATTGCAGGATGGAAAATCCGGGTGCTCGCCAATTATATATATTTGCTGATTGATTATGAATTCTTTATTGAAAGACACAAGCGTGCCGCAGGGGAAATGCCTGCGGATTGAGATAGGCACCCTTATAGTATGGATTTATAATGCAGAAACTGAATGGATGGCCGCTTACGAATATAGGGAGGAGGTTGCCGGTGGTCTTTTCTGCCAGCTACTGGATGAGTGGCCGGAGGATAAAGACTGGCAGCGACGCATGACGGCAGCGGATTCCGATATAATCATATTTGAACCGGCAATGCCGGATCGGCCTGTGGTGGTAAGGCCTGAACATCCTCTGCACATTCCCAAAGGATATGTTGTACAGTTTTTCGTGGGTATCCCCTATAATTTGCGGATATTTACATCTGGGGAGAAGAAGGTCAAGATCTTCGAGAAGCCGACGGTTACCTTATCTAACATCTGGTTTGGGGAGATGGAAACAGGCGAGCTGGCATACAGTTTGAATTCTGCTGTACGATCAAATTGGGAGGCCTTGGGCGACACTCCTTACAAGGCCATCTGTCCGGTAGAATTATATAACCGGTCTGATGAAGACCTTGAATTTAAAAGAGCCTCTCTGCAGGTAAAACACCTAGCGGTGTATGGCGGCAAAAAGAATTTCTGGACCAATAAAATAAACATCAAATATGTGGGCGGAGAAAGGTTCAGCGACATATCTATTACCAAAGACCCTCCACGTTTTGAGGATGGTTTATCGAAGGTATGTCCTCCAGAAGAAAAACTGGAGGCGAACAAAGTCATAAATACCTTCCGGAGCCTGACACATTTGCCGTGGTTTTAAGTCTGGAGATGGATAATTATTGTTAAAGGCGGAATTGTGCAATTTTTAGAGGCAGTTCATCAGGTTTTCGCGGAAATAAAATTCGGTATTGCCATCCGGCTTTTTATTTTAGTTGCCGTTGGTTTGCCTTCGCTGTTTTTCTTTTCCGCATTAACAGCCAAACTTTTAAAAAACCGAGTAAGACAGCAAACGGTCATGGTATTACGGAAACTGCTGTTTTACGCAGGTGTTATTCTTCTCGTCATTACCATATTCAGAGAGCTTGGATTCAGTCTTACCGCTGTTATGGGCACAGCAGGCGTGGTGGGCATTGCAGTAGGATTTGCATCACAAACCTCCCTTTCAAACCTTATCAGTGGATTCTTCCTTATCGGAGAAAAACCATTTGAGATCGGTGACTTGATAAGGGTGGGGGATCGGGTCGGCGTTGCTGTGTCAATAGATCTTTTGTCAATCAAGATAAGGACGATGGATAACCTGTTTGTAAGGCTGCCCAATGAGAACTTGATCAAGCAGGAAGTGGTGAACATAACGAGGTACCCCATTCGGAGAATGGATCTCAACATCGGTGTGGCCTACAAGGAAAGCCCGGAACGTGTTATTAAAGTCCTGAAAGATATTGCCCGAAAAAACCTTTATTGTCTGGATGAGCCGGAAGCCCTGGTTCTTTTCAAATCTTTTGGAGATTCCGCGCTGGAATTTCTTTTTGGCGTCTGGTTTGTAAAAACAGATTACCTTGCCTTGAGAAATTCCATTATGACAGAAATTAAGCTGAGGTTTGATGAAGAAGGAATAGAAATTCCCTTTCCGCATCGCACCATTTACATTGGTAGCGACAGTCAGCCGCCTTTTCCAGTTTCCCTTCAGAATTCACCTTCTGACAGTTCTCAAGTCACGCAGCCAGAAAAACCTGAATGAATATCCGCCGGATTGGAAAAAGCGAATCTCCAGCATTAACTTCAAGGTTGACGGAACTCGTGGAGCAAAACAAATCAAGTTATTCCATTTTTGAAAGCAACTCACTAACATCCACAATAGCGATTCTGGACGCGTAATCCGACATGGCGTATGGCAGGATGAGCTTTCCGTTGAACGCCATGCAGCCGCAGGAATATACCACGTTGGGAACATACCCCTCCCTCTCGTTTTCATTGGGTTCCAGTAACGGCTGTTTAAGCCTGCCAATTATTTTAGTCGGATCTTTCTTATCAAGTAAGACCGCCCCCAGGCAGTATCTGCGCATGGGGCCCACTCCGTGGGTCACCACCAGCCATCCTTCATCAATCAAGACCGGTGAGCCGCAGTTTCCCACCTTCACCATTTCCCAGGGATAACTGGGCCTGAGCAGTGGTATGGGCTCTCTCCAGAACCTGATTTCATCGGAGTAAATAAGATATAAATTCTCTCCATCCTGACGGGCCAGGGAAGCGTATTTCCCGTCTACTTTCTCCGGGAAAAGGGCCATTCCCTTGTCGTTTATTGATTTTCCATGCAGAGTAAACATCTTAAAATGAAGAAAGTCTTTGGTCTCAAGCAGTTGCGGAAGCGTGTGGCGTCCGCTCCAGGCTGTATACATGGCGTAATAGGTCTTTTCACCGGATTCGTCTGTAAACAATACAAACCGGGCGTCCTCAATCCCCTTTCTCTCCGTGGGCGAGTTGGGAAAGATTACTCTTGCTGAAAGAGGTAAGTCATCAAAAAATTGCACCTGATAATCAGATCGCACCAGGAGTTTAATCGTTTCTCTGGCATCGTTGTTTTTACGAGTTAGTTTCGGGTCTTCCTCATAGACTTTCCTTATGGATCTTTTTAAATCTTCACCCGTATAGGTTTCAGGCAGGTGCTGCAGCACTTTATCGGTGAAGTCATTATCAATTTCCATTTCCAGCAATTTGTCATTAAGTCTTTCCCTGCTATGCTCAGTGTCTACGAGAGGTTCGGGCGTCGTTACAAACTGACATGAGTTAGCCATGGTAAGGGAAAGATCCTGATTGATGATCCCGTCCCTGAAGGTGATAGAGGAAATGTGCCCTTCTCCGACCGCCCTAAGACTTATAATAAAGCGAAGTGAACCGTTTTGAACATGGGACTGGTCGGGATGCGGCACAATGGAAGGATTGAACAGCGCCGCGGATTCCAGCGAATATTCACTGGTAAAATATGCGCCAATCAGCAGCTGTCTTTCTTCGGATGGCTCTATGTCAGTCAGCATATACTGCTCTACGGCGCGGAAGTGCCGCAGGAAAATGGCTTCAGTGTCAAAATGCCGGTCGGAAAAGTGGCTTAACACACTGTGAAGTTCGCGTTTCACCTGGTTTTCTGTGAGCGACATGACTCTTGCGATTACCCTGGTGTTTTCCTTCTTGTGATAGGGAAAAAAGGGGCGGATTATGACGCGGCTCCTGTCAGGCGGTATTTTAATCTTTGTCCGGTGTAACAATGGTCTTCCTTCTTTTATAATTGGTTTATTATTCTATCCTTTGATACATGTTTTCCCCGGCGCGGATGAAATGCATGGCTATCAGGGACTGCAGCCAGGCCAGGGTCGATTCAGCCCCCTGGTTGAAATTGGCCCCGTCAGGCGTCAGCCCGTCGCAGCATCCGGCGGTCTGGTAATCGTACAGATGGGCATTCAAGTCATTCAGGCCAAGGAACCAGTCAAAACATTTCTGGGCGAATTTATGATATTTATCTTTCCTGGTGACGTGGTAGGCCGCCATGCACGCCTCGATCATGGTCTGGGCCTCCACGGGCTGCTGATCAAAGTGGGCCTTTTCTCCGCCTTTTGTCATCCATCCCTTGTTGCCCACCGGCGAAAACATATTGTCGTTCATTTGCATTTCCATAAGCCAGTCAAGAGATACGACGCCCTGGTCGATAACGGACTGTTTCTCCATCATCTGGCCTGACAAAAGAAGCGCGTGGGGAATTTTACCGTTCGCATAATTCACGGTTTCTTCCAGCCAGGGCCAGTCCGTCCCGGAGACTGCCTTAAAAAGGGAAAGCAGTTTTTCCACCAGGGAGTTTCTTATCCTCTTCACGTCGCTGTCGCCTGGATATCCGCTGAGATAGGCGTGTATGCCAATCAGGGAAAAGGCTATGGCCCTCGGGCTTTCCAGGGTTTCAGTATTTTTTATGGCGTTTCTGAAAAGGGCCGCCCCCACCTGCTGGCACCCCTTGTTTTTTGACAGTAAATAGTTGATTCCCAACGCCCATACCGCCCGCCCGTGGCTGTCATCGGATCCCTCATCCTCCAGCCAGTTCCTGCGGTAATCCATAAAGTTCCGGAACCTTCCTCTATCGGGATTATATGCGTGATAGAGAAAGGACAGGTAACGGTATTGCAGATCCATCAGATCGAAATCATTATTGAGAAAACGCAGGGCCGTAAGTGAAACAATAAGGGCCCGGGCATTGTCATCGGTGCAATAGCCATGCTCCCTGTCCGGCAATGAGAATTTTGAGTGCTGCAGTATCCCTGTATCATCAGTCAATCTTATCATATGATCAAGGCACAACTGAGGCAGGCTGGATTGCGACTTTTCCAGGGTCCTGGGAAAAGAGACAGGCCTTGGCCGGCCCATTCTTTCTAGTTTCACTTCTTTAAAAAGCCTGAGGTATTGCATGGCCACTTCAGGCCAGATGGCGTTTCTGCAGAATAAATATCCCCGCTTTCGCATGGCATGGCGTTTGGTCTCATTGTCGAACAAGCCGGTTACCGCCTCTGCGATGGCCCCGGAATCCCGGGGCGGTACTATAATGCCGCGCTCATCAGCAAGCATTTCGCCGGCATACCAGTAGGGGGTGGAGACGACCGCTTTTCCGGCGCCCAGGGCATAGGCCAGGGTCCCCGAAACCATTTGCGCTTCTTCCAGGTAGGGCGTCACATAAACATCGGTGGAACCGAGAAATTCGCAGAGCTCCTTGAGTTCCACAAAACGGTTATGGAATATGATGTTTTCACTGACATTCAGTTTCTTAGCTATTTGCTCAAGGCTTATACGGTAAGACTCTCCGCTCTCCCTTTTCACCGCGGGATGGGTCGCTCCAAGAACAACGTATACTGCTTCCGGGTATTTTTTCACTATAGCCGGCAGGGCGTTAATCATATTTTCGATTCCCTTCCCGGGAGAGAGGAGGCCGAACGTCAATATGACCTTGCGGCCCTCGACTCCGAACTGGTCTTTATAAAAGCTGGGATCAATAAAAGGAACGTCCGGAATCCCATGTGGGATAAAGGCGATTTTCTCATCGGGTACGTCATAGATATTCGTGAGAAATTCCCTGGCCAATTCCGCCATGATGACCACCCTGTCACATTCCTTTATAATGTCTGTGAGAAGGGCTTTTTGTGTGTCGGACGGGCTCTTCAGTACGGTATGCAAAGTGGCTATGACGGGCATGCGCAGGTCCTTTAACAGGTTAAGCACGTAACCTCCATCATGGCCGCCGAATATCCCGTATTCATGCTGCAGGGAAACAACGTCCATCAGGTTGGTGTTAAGAAACTCCGCTGACAGGGTATACTGGCTGATGGCGTTCTGGTTTATCTCATAATGGACATGATGGGGATAATCATAACCCTGGTCCTGATCGTTCATGGCCGCTACCCAGCACTTGGCATTGGATACTGAAATGATTGACTGCACCAGGTCGGTGGTGAAGGTGGCTATGCCGCATTTGCGCGGCAGGTAGTTTCCGATGAAACCGATCTTGGTTATGCTACCCGGCATTACATTTACTCCTTGTTTCTCGTCCTGCAAGGTGCGTGCCATAAATATCAATGGCTTGAGTTCAGCAAGAATATGTCTTTTTTTAAAATAAGTAAACCCTTATTAGGATTATAATTCAGGGGAAACGTTACTTTTAAAATCAATAATTTCCAAAATGGGATTTTTATTGTTAATATCGGAAAATTAGCTGCACGTTTAGTTTGGATAATCAGAATCGTCGGGTACTATCGTACTTACGGGATTGTTCATAAGTAACTTCTTAATACGTTTATCATTCTTCCGATCCTTTGCCGTCTTTGACGGTTTCTTTCTCTTTTCTCTTTTGACTTCATGCTCTCTTCTCATAGTTCTCTCCCTGTTAGTTGTCATAAAACAGTTGAAAAGCCTGTAACGGCAAACGATGCCCCGTCATTTCGTATCCGAGAAATCGGGCATCGTCACCGTCACCGATAAACCCGAAAGACTATGCGTTAATCTTAATGCGTTTTGGCTTGGCCTCTTCCCGTTTGGGAATACTGACCTTCAACAGGCCGTTCTCCAGTTTGCCGGAAACTTTGTCCTTATCGAATTCTTCACTTATCTGAAAAGCCCGGTAGTAATTGCCGATATTGAACTGACGTAAAACCGGTTTTTCAGGCGCGGCCTGCGAATTCTTCGCCCGGATTATCAGTGCGTTGTTTTCATTAATTTCAATGTTCACATCGCCCTTTTCCACGCCCGGCAAGTCAACCCCGATAAGAATTTCCTCCTCGTTCAGATAGATGTCCACATCGGGAGCATAAGCGGTCCCGGCATCGCGAAGGTGTTCGGCCGCCGTGGTCTTTACCTCCTGTTTGGGTTTCTTCTCCAATTCAGTCGTCATGATATTTTCCTCCTCTAGTTAATGTTGACCTGGATCTGTTTGGGTTTGGCCTCTTCCGCCTTGGGCATCTTTATGGTCAGAACACCGTTTTTAAACTGGGCCGAGATTTTGTCCACTTCCAGTTTGTAGGGTATTCTGAGCGATTTCTTAAAATCGCCTTCCACCCGCTCATTTCTGATTGCGCTGTATTTGCCGTCCTCCACTAAAGGCTCTCTCTTACCGGAAAGGGTAAGCGATCCGTCCGTGAAGGACACATTTACATCGTCCTTTGCCATGCCGGGAAGTTCCGCCAGAACAGTGAGGTCTTCCTTGTCGTCATACACGTTTACCGGCGGATAAGTGCTGGTCCTGCCGTCCTGAAAATTGTCCTCGAACAGGCTGTTCATATCGCCCCTCATCCTTTCAAGTTCGTTCCAGAGATTGGTGTTCCAAATCATGGGTTCCTCCTTTGTTATTTGATGTTAATTGAAATGTTCTTTGACTCGGCCTCTTTCTTGGGTACCGTAATGGTGAGCACGCCTTTTTTGTATTTGGCTTCAACTTTGTTCCAGTCGGCGTTTTCACCTATGGGAACCTGCCTGCAGAAAGAGCCGTAGCTGCATTCCTTGTACAGTGATCCCTTTTTCTTCTCTTCCTTTTCCTCTTTTTTCTCACCACGGATGGTCAACAGCCCTTCGTGGTAAGTCACGTCAAGGTCTTTTTCAGACAGTCCGGGAATCTCCGCCCGTACGGTAACCGCCTTTTCGTTTTCGGACACATCCAAGGCAGGCATTTTTGAATAAACCGGGCCTTCCAGGGATGGAACGGGGAAATCCCAGGGATCATCCCAGAACCTGTCGAAGAAGTCTCCGGTTGAAATTTCTGTTCCTTTTCTTCTACCCCATCGCCAGGGGATAATGCTTTTCATTGGTTCCTCCTTTTGTAACTTTGAAAAGTCTGGTATGCGAATTTGCAAACAGTGTGCCAATCCATTTCCGTACCTCTCGAAGGCGTTCATTAGTAAAATTGCTGGCTTTTCTGCCCAGGAAAACCCCATTCCTGACTTACTTGCTCAGTAGGAAATCAACACATCCTGCATATTGGAAACCCAGCCTTGTTCTTCAAAGTGAGAAGGCCCTTTTCATTTTGGGAATGTTCAATTCTCTACCAACTCCTTATATGCAGGCTGTAGTTCATAAAATGGCCCAAGGATTGAAAGCCTCAATATCATGTTTCATTGGCATAGGTTTTGCTTTTGCTGATTTTGGGATTTA
>JBHPJW010000219.1:0-2113 GCA_042567505.1 Fibrobacterota bacterium | reverse complement strand
TGGCTTGGGAAGCTCTGCCAGCATCAGATGTTTCTGGATCATGACGGCAACCTGTGATTTGGAAGCTCGTCCCACACCAACGACCGCTTTTTTTATCAGTCTGGGCTCGTATTCAAAGACTTTTGTATGATGAGAACAGGCAGCGACCATTACAGCGCCGCGAGTATGGCCCAGGACAAGCGCGGCTCTCGGGTATTTGGCTACATAAGCTGTTTCCAGGGCCAGGTGTTGGGGGCGGTAATTCAGGAAGAGGTCAGAAAGGTTATCAAATATTCTTTTTAGTTTATCAACAAGGAGCAAGGCAGGCTTGGAGCGAATAACTCCATATTCCAGTACTTTTATCTTGGAGGCCTCATTTTGCAGGAAGGCATATCCTGTGCAAAGGGATCCCGGATCTATTCCCGCAACGATCAAGAGTTGTCTAAATCCACTTCGTCAAATTCAGCATTTGTGGATACATTTTGCACGTCATCGTTTTCATCCAGCATGTCGAGGAGCTTCAGGGCCTTGCCGACCGTCTCTCCGGTTACTTTCGTTTTCGTATCAGAGATTTTAGTGATTTCCGCAGAAGATGTTTCCAGATTCTTTGAGGAAAGAGCTTCCATGACTGTTTGGAAATTTTCCGGTTCCATGGTTATTTCATAATCCTCATTGACTACCTCCATGTCTTCAGCCCCGGATTCAAGGACCAGATCCATCAGATCCTCTTCCGGGATGGAGTCTTTGGGAAGCAATATAACGCCTTTGGTTTTAAACATCCAGGCCACGGACCCCGCTGTACCGAGGTTACCGCCATATTTGCTGAAGATGTGTCTGATGGCGGCTACAGTCCTGGTTTTGTTATCTGTCATGCAATCCACCATAATAGATATCCCTCCCGGCCCGTATCCTTCATAGGTTGGTTCTGAATAAGTGACAGCTTCTAATTCATTGGCGCCTTTTGCTACGGCAGTTTCAATATTTTTCGCCGGCATGTTGACCGCTTTTGCTTTGAGTATTGCAGTCCTCAGTCTGGGGTTGGCCTCCTGATCTGAACCGCCCAGTTTTGCCGCAACGGTGACCTCCCGGATTATCCGGTTAAAGATTTTTGCGCGAGCACTGTCAATGCGGGCTTTTTTCCTTTTGGTGGTGGCCCATTTAGAATGACCGGACATAAAGCAATTCCTTTTAAAAAGCCATCTTCATAAAAATATACTCAAACTTCACTATGTTAGGAAATAAGAAGAGTATATTACTGTCACCCTCTCAAGTAAACGCTCCCCTGCAGTAACGGAAAATAAGCGTTTTTTCAAGCAGAATACTAAAATCCTGTTGTGGCTGTTATCATGTCAAAAAAAAAGGGAAGGTGTTTGCATTCATTTTTTCTGGGCTCGGAAAAAGTCCGCTATGGCCTTTGAAAGCCTCGATGCGATGTCCTTCTGCCCCTTGGTTGATGACATGTATTTCCTGTCTTTTTGATTGGTGATAAATCCCATTTCAAAAAGAACAGCGGGCATGAAAGATCCAACTAATACAAAAAATCCAGCCTGATGGGCGCCCGTCCTGTGCTTTTTGATTTCCCCCCCTTTAAAGGCCTTCACAATCTTTTCGGCAAAATCCTCACTTTGATGGCTGTAGAGATTAAGTTCATGCTCCAGGAGGATCCATTCTACAGGGGAGATTTCCGCCTTACTCTGTTTATTCTTTGTTTCTTTCAGCGCCTGGTCAGGTCTGTTTCCGTAACCCAGGAAGACAGCATAGTTCAAGTGACTATATACCTGCCTCATCCCGTGGATACGGTTGAGACCAAATATTCTGAGTCCGAACAAAAGATCTCCCTCCTCATACGTAAACCGCTGAAAAGCCCTATCCCTGAAAAAAAACAGGTAAGCGAAAAGAAAACCGTGATCTCAGCAAAAACCATCATTATCGACCCGGGGCATGGAGGCCGGGACCCGGGCGCAATCTACAAAAGCCTAAAGGAAAAGGACATTGCTCTCAGCGTGGCAAAGAAATTAAAAACCTTGCTCCGCAAAAAGGGATTCAAGGTCATGTTGACCAGAGAAAAGGATGCGTACCTACCCCTCAAAGACAGGCCAAAATTCGCATCGAACCACGGAGGACACCTTTTTAT
>JBHPJW010000218.1:0-2114 GCA_042567505.1 Fibrobacterota bacterium | reverse complement strand
CCTAAACTGCTTAGCCTCTCAACGCAACAAATACATGTTCCTTGTTAAACTCAATCCCCAGATCAATACCGGTATCTGTTATGGATTGCTCGACAGTCACTTCGCACACGCCGCTCCGGCGGTGGCATAATACCCGGCAGCCGCACAGCAGGCCTTCCATCACAATTCTGCCAAAGGGCTCCGGGTCCCTGGTGCAGTGCAGGACCACATGGGTTTGCTCCAGCAGGGGCTGCAGGTCGTCCACTTTGCCCCACCACGTTACCTTTTGTTCCAGGTCGAGTTCCCTTGCCAGGCGCATAAGCTTTTGTCGGTACCTGCGGTAACGGGCGCCCGGATAAATGACGCCTCCTGCCAGCCAGAATTCAGCTCTCATACCCGCATCCAGTATCCGGCGCGCATAATGTAAAAAGACATCCTGTCCTTTGTAGGGGGCGAAAAAAGCCGCATGCATGATGGTCAGGACTCCGTCCTTTCTGCGCCTGTCTTCCGGGTCCCGGGCGAGTTTAACCAGAGGGTAGTTGACTGAGGCATTGGGATAGTCTTTTGCCACTGCCCGGCTGTTTGCTTCCACCCGGATTCTGAAGGTACTGGCTGCCAGGGAAAAGAAGCGGCGAAACGCCACAGGCTCTATAAAGTCCCTTATGTTGAACACCATACGACTAGAGTGAAAAGGAGCCAGCAATAAAAACATACAGTGGCTTTTAAGGCCGCTTGAATAGAGCACGTCATGCTTAGAAAATAAAGCGGACAGTTTGCTCAGGTAGGCATAAAGAGATACTATGCCCAAAGGCCACAACATAAAAGCCGGCCACTGCCACCATATCTGGTGCTGGGTGAACCAATCCACCCAGGCGGGCCACTGATGTATTTTATAAGGAACGCCTTCAACGTCCAAGATCCGGGTTATGCCGCCTGTCGCAGGCACCACAAAAGACACCTCATGGCCTTTGTGTTTCCATTTCGGTATCCCGGTTAAAACCGATCGCTCGGCTCCTCCCATTTCCGGATTGGAACAGTGTACGAGGATGGAGTGTCGCTTGTTCATTTAAGTTTTGGCTTCACAGCCGAAAAAAGTAAGTGCTTAATCCAGTGATTAATAAAGAGCAAGGAGGGGGAAGCGGGAAGCAGGGAGGGCTCTACACCCGGGCCTTTTTAAACATAGAGGGTGCGCACTTAATTTAGGATTCATAATTCAGAATTTAAAATTATTACATCTCACCCTTCAATCTTCTTCACCATGTCGGCATCCACGCCAAGTTCCCATACCCTGGATATCCTCTTGAGCCAGGTTTTTTCCTCTTCATTAGCCTCGCCGGTTGTTTTCTCCGAATACATAATGGTGACTGATTGAATTATCTCTTTGGCTTTAGCAGATTGTCCCAGGGCCATGTTCAATACCATACAGAAAAAGTGAGATTTGATAATATCAGTATTTGAGGCTGTTTTATATCTCAACTGGTTGTTGAAGTTTTCTAATGCGCTCTGGAAATAGGAGTCCTGCTTGCTCTTGTCAAGACAACCCAGCAAAACACAATAATATCCCAGTTGAAAGTGAGTTCCCTGTTTCTCTCCTAAAATCAGCCCATTCATACATTTTTCGGCAAGTCTCAAAGATGAGATCACCAAATCCTGGTCCCGGTGGGGAGAATCAAAGCGTTTGTCCACGCCATCAATCCCGCTGAGGATTTTTTTCCTGCCGGAAATGGTCCTGGAGAGGATTCTCTTGGCATCGGGCTTGTAGGGAAAAGGGTTACCCGGGGTATCTGAAAAATCCTCATAACTGGAGGAGGCAAAATAGCAGTATGGACAGACAGCGACCATACTTCTTAAGAAATCCCATTCTTCATATTCCTCCAGGCTTTTGTAAACAGGGTAAAGGCCCTGGTCCCAGTTCTCCTCAAAGGCCCCCTGGATCGGCACGTGCATTTTCACACTTTCATACCCGCAGATGTAGCAGCTCATGTTTATTGTTGAAAACGGCAGTTTTTTGCCGTATTCATCCAATTCCGGTTTCAGGTTTGCCTGGACCGGCGTTTCGGTTTCCCACTTTTTTAACAGATTAAAAACCGAATCGAAATCTAGAGGTTTGGTGAGCAGATAATCAGCGCCCAGTT
>JBHPJW010000217.1:0-2123 GCA_042567505.1 Fibrobacterota bacterium | reverse complement strand
GAGTGCTCTCAATCATGAATACATGGTTTTCCGTTTCCTGAAAGCTGAGCATGAGAACCTCAAAAAAGTATTTCGGCTCCTGGCCCCAGCACCGGACCACGTTTTTTATCAGATGCACATAGGCCCTGTTGGTGAGCAGCAGGGTATCGTCCTGGAAAAGACCCAGCAGTGAAATACACCCCAGCAGGGACATGTCAAAATCAGCGGCCTTGTTCCCTGGCAGGGGAACGCTGGTGCCCACTTCGCCCAGGGCCTCCATATTCTGCTTCACCACATAATGCTCAAGCATTTTACCCAGCCGGCGCTTCCTTTGCCTGGAGGATCCCCTCTCCAGTTCCAGCAGGCTTATCCACTCCTGAAACACGCGCAAGCCGTCGTTGCGGTTGTTCCACTCATGCACTCCCTGGTTTTTGTCAACCCTGGTTTTCCAGATCTGCAAAAGGGGGGCCCGGAACTCCTGAGCATAATTTTTGGGTTCATCGGCCCGGACGGGCAGGAAGACGGACAATATCAGGAGGGAAAGCGCACGGAGTGACATATCAGCGCCGGTTCATATCGGTGATGACAACCCTGACCCTGCAGGGATAAATCTCTTTTACCGCAGTCATGTATCTTTATCCGGAAGCAACGCGCGACAGCATGAACTTAAGTATGATTAAAAAGACCAGGGCGATTCCCATCCAAAGGATTTTTTTCTTTATGGGCCGGGTTTTTCTCTGCATAAGGTTCCTCGTGCTCAGTCCTATTATCCAATCTAAATGTAGAAATTGGAGTAATGGAGTAATGGAGTGGCGGAGGAATGGGGTATATAACAACCTGTCATTGCGAATCCACCGTCCAAAAGCTCTGAGGCAGTACTTCTTGAGACTGCTTCGGCCGCAAGCGGCCTCACAGTGACGGAGGGTGAAACAATCTCCCTGAAGTACCTGGCTCTTAAGGGAGATTGCTTCGCCTAGTGTTACGTCCAGGTAATTTTTTCATGTTCTTCCTGATTCCGGACAAGCCGGAATAACTTATCCAGGGCATATAACATGAAAAAACCTATTGGATAGTTCACCAGTCCCTGTTACAGAGATAGCGCCCGCAATGACGTATTCCTCTCTCCTTACTCCTCACTCCCCATTCCTCTCTCCTCGCTCATCACTTCGCCTTCCGAAAGAATTGCCTCTATGATCCTCAACTGCTCCCAGGTTTGGGCTACATCGTGCACCCTGAGGACCGAGGCCCCTTTCAGGGCCGCCAGGGTTGCCGCAGCCGCGCTGGGCTGCAGCCGGTCGGATGACTCCAGGCCGCTTGTCTTTCCAATAAAGGATTTCCGGGACATGCCCATGACGACGGGGCATCCCAGGGTTTCCAGATCTTCCAGATGCGCGATTATCTGATAATTGTGAACGAGTTGTTTGCCGAAACCGATCCCAGGATCAACCGCGATATTTTCCCGGGGGACGCCCACGGCCTCCAGGTGTTCCACCCTGCCCTGCAGAAATTCCCTCACTTCCTTCACCACATCCGCATACCGGGGAGAGTCCTGCATGGTGCGGGGAGTGCCGAGAATATGGCCAAGCACCACGCCAGTTTTGTTCCCGGCGGCCGTTTCCGCCATGCGCGGGTCGCCGGTAAAGCCAGTAACGTCATTTATGATAACGGCCCCCTCGGCCAGCGCGGCTTCGGCCACCGCTGCCTTGGCGGTATCGATGGAAACCGGGACGCTGAAACGCGCGGTTATTTCCCTTATAATCCCGCTCACCCTTTTTGTCTCCTCCTCCGCCGAGACGCTTTCCGAACCGGGCCGGGTGGATTCGCCGCCCACATCTATGATATCGGCTCCCGAGGCAATCATCTGCTCACAATGCCTGAGGGCCTTATCACGGCTGTTATATAAGCCGCCGTCAAAAAAGGAATCGGGAGTGACGTTTACTATCCCCATTATCAGGGGACGGTTTCCGCCCAGCCGCCGGCCCCCGATGTTCCAGGGCCGGGGCCTCATGCATTTCAGTGGCGAACCCCAGGGTGATGCAGCTGACATATTTTATCTTATTGCAGCGGCGTGCCGACGGCACGCCGTTACATAGGCATATTGTTTTTTCCTTGATACCAGGATCAGGCGGTGGTATCTATGTTCA
>JBHPJW010000216.1:0-2139 GCA_042567505.1 Fibrobacterota bacterium | reverse complement strand
CAGCGTTCCGCAAATGGTCTTTGTCCAGCATCGACTGATAAAACTTGTTTATCACCAGTCCTCCCGTGGCAAAAACAAAGAGGAGTATTGCCGCAAAAGCGGCTAGTTTTTTACGGCTGGCAGCCGCCCGCAATGGTTCGCTTTCTCCAATTCCGGATTCATGACCGAACAAACCGGCCTGGTATAAACTGCGGTGGGCGCCGGCTTCTTTTCCCAGCCTCTTCCGCGATTCGGCCTGCCGGAGAAAGTAAGCATGCAGTTCCCTGTCTTCCCGTTCCAAATAACTCTCAGTATCTGAAACATATTCCATTACCCTCCATTTACCCTGTTTTATGCGGCTTTCGAGAATGAAGTTGTCAATTGCCTGGGCAGCGTGCTGAGCCGAAGGGCGTTTACCGGGATCTTTGAGCATCATTTGCCCAATTAGATCATTGGTAAAAGACAGCAACCTGGGATTGGCCTCCGAGGCGGCTTCCGGATTGATATCACAGATCTGTTGCATGACGTGATGGAGGTTCTCTCCCTGAAATGGGGAACCGCCCGAAGCGCATTGATATAATAAGCAGCCCGCGGAAAAGATATCCGCCTGCACTGTAATCTTACCCGAAGTAATAACTTCAGGGGAGGTATATTCAGGAGTCCCCAGAAACTGGCCGGTGGCGGTCATCACTTCCTGGTGGAGCAGGCGGGCCACTCCGAAATCAGTGATCTTAAGGCAGCCGCGTTTGTCTATGAGCAGGTTGGGGGGCTTTATGTCCCGGTGCACGATACCCTTCTCATGGGCGGCGGCCAGACCCTCGAGCAACTGCTTCCCGATCTCCAGGAGTATCAGGTTCGGGAGCACGGCATGTCTCTCCAGCAGATGGCCGAGAGTGCTTCCGTTGATGAATTCCATCACCAGAAAGGGCCTGTCTTTTTCCTCGACATCATACAGAGAAACGATGTTCTCATGAGAAAGCGCGGCTACGGCTTTCGCCTCAGTCTTAAAACGGCTCTGAGTGTTTTCATTAATCAGCAGATGGGGGTGGACCATTTTAAGGGTGACTTCCCGTCCCAGCTTGGTGTCGGTGGCCAGGTACACTGTGCCCATTCCCCCCACGCCCAGTTCCTTCTGGATTTGGTATCTGCCGGAGATCAGGTCCATATAAATTTCTCAGGAGGCCGGATGTGCGCTCTCATCCTTATTTCTGTTCATCCAGCAACGGTCTTGTCAGTTCCATCAGCCTGGCGGAGCCTTTGTAAGCGCTTCTTACTTCCCATTCCTTTCCGGAATGTTCGTACCGGATGAGCACCCCCCTTTCCCTGTCCTTTCCGGAATAATACAGGATATCGCTGAAACCGTTGTGCTGAGTTTTTAATACTTCAAAGCAGCATTTATCAAGGGCCACCATTCCCGCCAGAGTATAATCCTCTTCCGTGTTCTGAAAGCAGTAGTACATACATGGGCTTCCCGGATTGCACTCTGCTCCCACCATCAGGTCCCTGTCTCCGTCGTTGTCCAGGTCGGTGCGGACAGTGGAGAAAGTTTTCTCCCTGGTTTCGTTTGCTACATGCTTGTAGGCTTGCTGCAGAGATAGAGCGCCGGCGCCGGCCGTCAGCAGCGCTGTGAGAAATAATATTTTATTCATAATGAAAACTCTCCGGAAATGGTGTCCTTAAGGAATAAAGGTTGGGTGGTTGAGTAATCAGGATCCAGACGGATAACCTGCCAAACCGGCCCCCGCTTCTGTCCCGGCTTTTACGGAACTGAGATAGTGACGCCTGGTGCTTCTGAACCTCAAAATAAATCCGCCATAAAGGCCTTAAAACATAATTAATATACCAAATATCATCTGGCTAATTCCAAACCAATCGCAAAAACCGACCGCTTGTCCCGGCTGTCTACAAATCCGAATATGTTTCCAGACAGATAACGGCCATAGACGCTGATCACCCTTTCGGGGTTTTTTAATTTCAGCTGCAGGCCGGTATTCCCTGAGAGGGTGTTTACATGACTCAAGATGGGATAGGATATTGTTCTGGTTACCGCTAGTCCCGAGCTGTCAACATAAAGGCCGTCGTCTCTGGTTTCCCCGCCCTTAAAAACAGTACGATTGAAAACAGAGGCATACCAGGTGAACGGCCCGCTCAGGTCCCGGG
>JBHPJW010000215.1:0-2153 GCA_042567505.1 Fibrobacterota bacterium | reverse complement strand
ATCCCGGAATCGAAATCATCCGCATGGGTATCGGGGACGTCGTTCTACCCCTCCCGGATTCCGTTATAAGCGCCATGCACAAGGCAATTGATGAAATGGGGAAAATTGACAGCTTTAAAGGATACGGCCCTGAACAGGGTTATGAGTTCCTCAGGCAGGCCATCTCGGCCCATTATCATGACCAGGGCGTCGAAGTGTCCCCTGAAGAAATTTTTGTCTCAGATGGGTCTAAATGCGACTCAGCAAACATCCAGGAATTGTTTTCGGACGACTGCGTCCTTGCGGTATCTGATCCGGTTTATCCGGTATATGTAGACACCAATGTCATGGCAGGGAGGACCGGTGAAGCCGACGAATCAGGCAAGTACGGGGGAATAGTCTATCTGCCTTCAGACGATGAAAACGGATTTGAGCCGGCCCTTCCTTCCGGACATGCGGACTTAATCTATCTCTGTTCTCCCAATAATCCCACTGGGACGGTCATGTCCAGGGAGAGCCTCGCCCAATGGGTTGACTACGCGAAAAAAGAAAATGCTGTTATCTTTTTCGACGCCGCTTATGAAGCCTTCATCACTGAGCCAGGACTGGTCCATTCAATATTTGAAATACCCGGAGCCCGGGAAGTCGCTCTGGAATTCCGCAGTTTCTCCAAACACGCGGGGTTCACAGGCCTGCGATGCGCATACACAGTCATTCCCAGGGATTTGCATGGAAGAACAGATGAGGGCGAATTGGTGAACATCCAGGGAATGTGGAACCGGAGACACTGTACCAAATTCAACGGGGTGAGCTACCCGGTGCAAAGGGGTGCAGAAGCGGTATTCAATCCCCAGGGCCGGAAAGAAACCCGGGAAATTATCGCTTATTACATGGAAAACGCAAAGCTCATAAGATCGTCCCTGGCTTCCATCGGCTACAGCGTGTTCGGGGGTGAGAATGCTCCCTTCATATGGGTAAAGACCCCGGATGGCCTGGACTCATGGGATTTCTTTGATAAGATGCTCCAGGAAGCTAACGTGGTCATCACGCCGGGCGCAGGATTTGGCGCCTGCGGCGAGGGCTACTTCAGAGTTAGTGCCTTCGCGCAAAGGGAAAATGTGAATGAAGCCATGGAAAGAATAAAAAAATTATCAGTAGTGTCCGGTTAAATTCCTCACAATCTGCGATAGGCCTATGGAATACTGTAGGTTAGCCCATTTTTTGGACAGGATGTTCAGGATGGAATGGATTAAAGAAATCATGTATATCACCCATTTTATATCCTGTCCATCCTGTCTGAAAAAAACAAGATTTTACCCGGACACCATTGAGAATTACTACTTCCCTCCAATAAGTCCTGCCCCCAACAAACACCGTTCCACGTAAGGATGCAAACCTTCGGGAATTGATGTTACCCATTTCCATTCCTCGTGATGGTCATCCAGTTCCGGAATCGTTTCCTTTTCAATGGGATAGACAAAAAAACAGCTGTTGATGCTGTGAACAGGTATTCCCCCTGGCCCGTCCGGAAAAATGGTCTCGGCTGTGTGGACAAGGGGACCGACGTGGCACTCAATCCCCACTTCCTCCCTGGCTTTGCGCCTGGCGGTATCCGCCATCATTTCGCCCTTGAGCACTCTTCCGCCCGGAACCCACCACTGTCCCCGGGCAGGGGCGTCCCCGCGCTTTACCAGCAACACTGCCCCGTCTTTTACCAGGGCGATGTCCACGCAGGGAATAGGAAGGCACTCCAGGATCTGATTATAGAGGGATTGGGGTATTCTTTCTGCCATAATCAGCCTCTGCCCGCTTAATTTTTTCTAGTCTGTTTTCAATTATAACCAACTTGTCAGACACCTGGTACTTCATAAACAGGTCCCGGACCCTTTTCAAACCGTCGACGTAATAAGGATACCTGGTGACAAACCTCGACATTATTGAAAGGGCTTGCATCTCATCCCCTCTTTCCGCCAGTTGCCGAATTTCGTGATCATGGGCCTTGAGTATTTCATTGAACTCCTCCTGTGAGATATACCCCTGCTCCTCGGTCTCTTCATTAAGCACCATCACCATGCCGTCTTCCTTTAAGCAGGCATAATCATTCATCCGCAACGCATCACCCCATTTACTCCTGAGCAGCTGCTTGTTTGCCTCCATGTGGGCCTGCCTATTCT
>JBHPJW010000214.1:0-2155 GCA_042567505.1 Fibrobacterota bacterium | reverse complement strand
GAGGTCCATCCCTTTATCCAGATTGGTTTTATATTCCTTGAGGACATTTATTTTTTTGGAAGAATTATCGCAGCGTTCCATCAGTTTTGCAAAATGGTCGACATACATGATAATTTCTTGGGCGAACATATGTATGCGATCAGCGGAAACCAGAGACGGGCCTCGTCCATATATATGCCCCACCATTTCTTCCAGTGAGTACGTGCGGTCAAACCAGGCGAGATTGGGACCGGGGCATATGGACTGGGGGGAGTCAGCTTCGTCTGCGATGCCCAGGTTGATCAGGGCGCCGTTTCCCAGGTGGTGGCAGATGCAGGACCTTTCCGTGATTTCGTCCGAGAGTTTTTGTTTTTCATTATCCATCAGGCTGCTGTTCTTTATTTCTTCCAGTTTTTTCTTCTGGTATTCGCGGGAGGCGATGCAGATGGGTTTGTCGGTGTATTCCGTATTTGACACCAGGAATTTCTTGACACAGGGCGCGCCCGGATTTCCCTCGGCCCTTCTTCGGATCGGCCATGATAATGAAAGAATCCGAAAAGGGAAACCTCGACATGGTTAAACTGCTGGTTGAATATGGAGTAGACGTGAACAGCACCAATAAGGCGGGAACCTCCCCCCTCCTGCTGGCCTCCACAGGCAATCAGATAGATACGCTGAGGTTCCTGCTCCAAAACGGGGCTGACGCCGGCATACAGGATAAAAATGGAATCACCGCCCTGACTGTGTGCGCGGCCAAGGGATACCTGGACGCGGCAGCCCTTTTAATTGAACACGGCGCGGACGTGAACGCCAAAAACCGGCAGGGGATCAGCGCGCTGGACGCCGCCACCAAGCAGGGACATAGACATATCATGCAACTGCTTACATCAGCCGGCGCTGAGCAGCAGAAGTAACGTCACACCTTAAGGGGACCGCGGGCATCGTCACCCTGGACAACAGCTGCAGGTGATGAGCGCGGCAAAGAACCCTGTCACTTTGTCAGCACGGTCCCGGAAGCCTTACCGGATAACACCTGATCCCGGAACCGGTCACCGCCTTCCCATCCGCAAATATGTATCTCCCCTACCCCTGCCTCTAACACGGATATGCATGACTTTAGTTTGGGGACCATGCCCCCGGTTACTACTCCGGACTCCATGAGGGCTTCCATCTCGCCGATGGACAGGATGGGCAGCCTTTCCTTTTTTTCGTCCAGGACCCCCGGCACGTCCGAAAGGAACAGGAGTTTCTCCGCCCCGAGGGCTGCGGCCAGAGCCCCGGCGGCCTCATCGGCATTCACATTATAATGCTCAAAAGCACTGTCCACGGATATGGGCGACACCACCGGCATATACCCCCCCGACAAAAGGCTTTCTATAAGGCCGGTGTCAACCTTGTCTACTCTGCCAACCCTGCCCAGCCTCTCAGACACCGGGGCGCATACCAGGGTAGAGGCGTCAACGCCGCTTATTCCCGCGGCTTTTACGCCCTTCCGGCAACCGTGTTTGTTGATAATGCCCACCAGTTTTTTATTCATATATCCGCTCAGGGTCATCTCAACCATGCTGAGCGCCCGGGGGCTGGTGACGCGCAGACCGTCAATAAATTCCGGTGATTCATCGATGAGCCTGAGGTTGCGGCTAATGTCCGCGCCCCCACCATGCACGAGCACCACATTCCGGCCGGCGGCTTTTATCTCCACAAGGGCCCGGGCAATCTCATGGAGCTTTCCCTCATCCTCAGCTACGGAGCCCCCAATCTTAATCAGCGAACATCTTGAAGTCATTTTATATTTTCTACAACCAAGACAATAAGAATACAGAATGCATTCCAATGTTTGCCACCAAGACACAAAGACACGAAGGTGCACAAAGGTTTTTATAAATATTCTCTTTGTGACTCTTTGTGTCTTGGTGGCATTAAGAGTTTATTTCCTCGTGTCTTTGGGTCGGCAGAAATCATTCTACAGCAATCCAGCGGTCAGGGGAAAGCCAAACATTATGTTCATGTTTTGCACGGCCTGGCCCGACGCTCCCTTGACCAGATTATCAATGACTGATATAATCAAGAGTTTTCCGCTCTGTTCCGGAGTATACGGATAAATATGGCAATTATTGGTGTTCCTAACATGACCGGTGCCGGGCGGGTTATCGGTTACGTGCACAAAAGGCGCCTC
>JBHPJW010000213.1:0-2157 GCA_042567505.1 Fibrobacterota bacterium | reverse complement strand
AAGTTACCTCTGAAACAAATACGGTTATATCACAGGGAATACTGGCTCTGGCCGGGATTGGCATTATATTCGGATCGATATTTGCCGGACGCGTATCAAAAAATTTCATAGAGACCGGAATTATTCCCCTGGGGGCCATTGGCATGTCCGTGTCACTGTTCTTCCTTCCGAATCTTGATAGTAAGCCGCTCCTGGCCGGATTATCCCTGATATATGGTTTTTTCGGGGGAGTTTTTATCGTACCCCTGAACGCTCTGATCCAGTTTCATGCCGGCCGGAAAGACATGGGGAAGGTGCTCGCCGGCAATAATTTTATTCAAAATATTTTCATGCTGGTATTTCTGGCATGTTCCATCATGTTTGCCATGATTGCCCTGCCTCCGCAAAAGGTTTTTTTCGTCCTCTTTCTTATCACTCTGACAGGCACCTTCTACATCGTTTATAAAATCCCTCAATCCCTCATAAGGTATATGGTAAGAGCGGTACTGTCCCAGAATACCAACTGCAGGTACTGGGGATGAAAAATATACCTTCAGCCGGAGGAGTGTTGCTGCTTGGAAACCATATAAGCTTCATGGACTGGGCCATGCTGCAAATGGCCTGCCCCCGCGCCATCCGGTTTGTCATGCATCGTTCCTATTATGATAAATGGTATTTCAAATGGGTCCTGGATCTTTTCCAGGTGATCCCCATTACTTCCGGGGCCGGCAAAAAGGCCCTGGAAAAGGCGCATCAGACGCTGAAAGACGGAAAAGTAGTGGCAATTTTTCCTGAGGGCCGCATCAGTCATTCCGGTCACTTGAGCGTCTTCCGGTCGGGCTTTGAACAGGCGGTCAGGGATACCGGCGCGGCCGTCATACCCTTTTACATAAGGGGACTGTGGGGAAGCCGTCTTTCGCGCGCTTCTGAGAAAATGCAGAGCATAACCCGGAGCTCGGGCACCCGCCACATAACGGTCAGTTTCGGAAAAAGGCTTTCTGATACCGCAAATGCCTCCACCGCCAAACAGGCGGTGCTTGAGACCTCCATATATGCCTGGAATGAATTCGCCGGGTCTCTGCAACCCATACATGTCTCCTGGATGCTCACCGCTAAAAGGATGGGCGGCCAGACTTGTCTGCACGACTCCGGCGGGGCCTCGCTCACACATGCTAAACTGCTGACAGCGGTGATGGCCTTTTCTGAAAAATTGAAACCTAATTTTGTAAAACAGCAGAATATTGGCCTTCTTCTTCCACCTTCCGCAGGAGGCGTCATTGCCAACATGGCCGTGCTCTTCCAGGGCAAAACAGTGGTTAACCTGAACTATACTTCCGAGCCGGAGGTTCTGCGCAAATGCGCCCTGAAGGCCGAGATAAATACCGTGCTCACCTCAAAAATATTTTTAAAAAAGCTTTCCGACCGTGGAATGGATATGTCGCCGCTGTTGAACGAGCGGCAGGTCATCTATCTGGAGGAGGTGAAGCAGAGTCTTTCAAAATTCACCATGCTGTTGACCCTGCTTAAAGTCAAATTCATGCCGTCATTCCTGATGAAGACCCTCTACACCGGGAAGGTGAAGATGGGAGATACCGCCGCCATATTATTCAGCAGCGGAAGTGAGGGGGATCCCAAAGGCGTAAAGCTGTCCCACACCAATATCATGGGCAACATTATGCAGACAGCCAGCGTCATCAATCCCACCCGGGAAGATGTCATGCTCTGTTCACTGCCTCTTTTTCATGCTTTCGGGCTGACGATAACCACTTTTCTTCCCCTGGTGGAGGCCATACCGGTTGTGTGTCAGCCCGATCCGACGGACGCCAAAGCCATCGGTACATTGGTAGCGCAGCACAAGGTGACTATCCTGTGCGCTACTTCCACCTTTTTGCGGCTCTATGCGCGCAGCCCGAAGGTGCACCAACTGATGTTTAAAACACTGCGGCTTATTGTAGCGGGCGCGGAGCGGCTGAGGGAAGAAGTGAGAAGAGACATAAAGGAAAAATTTGGAAAAGACGTTATTGAAGGATACGGCACCACCGAAACGACGCCTGTTGCCGGGGTCAATATTCCGGACATTCTATTGTCTCCCAAGGGCGATTTGCAGGTGGGCAACAAACAGGGGACCGTGGGCATGCCCCTGCCCGGCACTACTTTTAGAATAGTGGATCCGGAGAC
>JBHPJW010000212.1:0-2158 GCA_042567505.1 Fibrobacterota bacterium | reverse complement strand
CTGGTCCAGTGTTATATGGGAATGAACCAGCTCGATGAGGCTGAATCATATCTGAAAACCCTGGAAAGTGCAAAAGCGGATGAAAAAACTTCTGATAAAGTCCGTAATTTAAATGAACAATTAGAGCGCAAAAGAATAAAAAACAGCAAAAAGAAAAAAGCGGTAAACGCCAATCCTGTACCTCCTGAATGACAAAGGTAACGCCCTTTCAGAAAATCTGCATTTTCGGCGGCGCCTTTGATCCTATTCATACCGGCCATCTTAAAGTGGCTGAGCAGGCCTCAATACTTCTGGCTATCAACCGGTTTATCTGGGTGCCCACTTTTTCCCCTCCACATAAGGAACCGAGCCGGACACCTTACCACCACAGGCTAAAAATGGTCCGACTGGCGATTTCAGGAAATGAAACACACCGCGTATCAGACATTGAATCCAAGCTGTCTCAACCTTCCTATACGCTAGACACCATATCAGCTTTAAAAAAGCAATACGCACAAACAGAACAATGGTTTTTTTTAATGGGCGCTGATAACTGGACTATTTTTAGATCCTGGTACAAATGGGATAAACTCCTTGAGGAAATTAAAATTATCATCTTTCCCAGAGAAAACCACCAAATTAAAGACATTCCCAGGGGAGTGACGTTATTAAAAACAGCGGTCTTTACGGAAACCTCCACCGTTATTCGGGAAAACCTGAAAAAGGAGGTCCCCCTGGATAAAGCCGGGATTCTACCCAACATAAAAGATTATATTCTGGAACATAAACTATACGGAACATAGCTTTCCTTAATTCAGCACCCGGGTCCGGCAAAAGGTCAACTATGACTTTATTGAACACAAAAGCCTCTCTATCTCCTGTCAAAAGCGCTCTTATGAGGATCACGCCCTCGATTATGGTTTTATGTATTCTGTCAGGGTCTCTCTCCGCTTCCAACGGAAACCTCCCCGGCAGCAAAAGGCCCCCGTCAGTATACAAACCGTCTCAGATAGCGCAATTCTCACCTGAACAGGCCGTTACCCGGGACCCGGGGGCTTTCCGGCCAAGTTCAGGAAAAAAAGACACTTCCCGCAGTGACTCGTCTCGTCAGTCAACCAGAAACAGGCGCCTCTACTTCGGATTGCAGCTGGGAGCGAACTTCATTGATTTCGCTCAAGCCGGGCTTTTTAAAAATGACTTGAATATGTTTATAAATGAAAAATATTCGGCAGACTCGATACTGGCCGCCAATGCTGCCGCCGTTGATTCCACAACCTTCCTGGTGGCTTATAAACCACGGATCCTGCAACCTTACGACCAGGTCATTATCGCTTTCCCTGCCGGTCTTGTTCTGGGTATTCCCGTCACCAGTTACCTGGACATCTGCCTGAGCACCCAATCATTCTGGCAAAAACAGCAGGCAATTATTGAGCACCGCGCTCCGGACACCATTGTGGCGGCTTCCCTTGATACTGCCCGCGGAAAGACAAGTAATATCAGCAGGGAATACGCGTTTCAAGCCAACCTCATAGGATGCGGTATTAAATTGTATATCCCCTTCGCTTTTTTATCCGTAGAAGATGATAAGGCTATTTACCTCTCATATTCCCAGCTCTGGAACCTTGGCAACAGCGAGCTTTATTCAGATGAAGGATACGCTTCGTCCGGTTTTCCCATTTATGGCATTGGATTTGACGTCGCCCTGGGCTTTCAGCTCTCCACCTGGAAAAACATAGGAATGTCCAGGCTGGCCTTTCCGGCTTCAAAAGAATGGGGGGAGATCCTGTTGCAGAACTCTGCAGCTAAAATGGAATGGAGAACAAGTGCCTTGAAGTTTAATTTTCAGTTTGCATATCAACTAGGCGGCTTTCCAAGCCCTAAAAAAGATGAAACCAAAAGGAGAAAAAAACCGGTCTTGAAGGTCCCCAGATAATACTGGCGTTCAACTCCGGGTATTGGCAATTGTTTTATGAATCCCGAATGGTAAGCCAAAGGTTACCTGCAAACTGGTATTCGGCTTACCGGTCCCTGAGCCGGCATCTAAAAGGTGGATGTTCCGGACTCCGCTTGGGTTAAGCTCGGGGCTTCGCTTGTTTCTGCAGGCAAGGCGGCATGGCAAAAAACTATCAAATTTTGATAAGAACGAGTTACTTTTCTTTATAACAATGTCCCGGTTTAA
>JBHPJW010000211.1:0-2160 GCA_042567505.1 Fibrobacterota bacterium | reverse complement strand
ATGGTGTCAACAGGACATGAACCAATAAGTAACGATTGTTTTGCATGTCATACTATAACCAAGGGGACACCAGATGAAAAATGTCTTTCCTGCCATAAACTTGACGATATTGGCCTCCGAACAACCAACGGCGTCAGGATCGACACATCAGAAAAATATTCGACGACTTTCCATCAATATTTGACCGATAAAACATGCATAAGGTGCCATTCTGATCATAAGGGACCGATTGGAAAAGGCCAGTTGAAATCTTTTGAGCATGAGGCCCTTAAGGAGTTCGGTGATAAAGAGTGTGCCTCCTGCCATAGAAGACCCGATGATCTATTACATAAAAAAGTTTCCCAAAGCTGCCGCCAATGCCACAACACTGATAAATGGGTCCCGGCGACATTCCAGCACAGTAAATTATCATCACCAAACGACTGTGTGTCCTGCCATCCAAATCCCAGCGATAAGTTACACAGGCGGGTTGGGGAGAAGTGCGGAAAATGTCATCAAACCAATAAATGGATTCCCGCCCTTTTTGAGCATAATTTACTTCGTGCAGGAAATGATTGTATCACTTGCCACCAAAATCCTTCCGACTCCTTGCATTTTCAGATTTTAAGTAATTGTTATAAGTGCCATAATACAGTCAAATGGCGGCCAGCATTGTTTGATCATACCCTTGCCTCTAATAAAGAAAATTGTTTTGGATGTCATAAGAGTCCTTCTGATTCTTTACATAGCAGGATTTCAGGAGACTGTGGTATTTGCCATAAAACGACAGAGTGGAAGCCAGCAAGATTTGACCATATGGCTGTATCAAAGAATAGTGAATGCGCCTGGTGCCATTCCAGACCCAACGATATGCTGCATGGGAAAGTAACGGAAAAATGTGGTGACTGTCATACCACCTTTAGATGGACCCCGGCTTCATTCGAGCATAGCGAATATTTTCAGCTGGATAGAGATCATAAAACAGAATGTGAAACCTGTCATCAGGGAAATTCATATTCTGAGTATACCTGCTATGGCTGCCATGAACATTCGACTTCCAAGATGAGAAAAGAACACGAAAAAGAAGGTATGCGTGATTTTCATAACTGTGCAGAATGTCACAGGAATGCTGATAAACACGGCGCGGAGCGAAAATGGAAAACCATGCGAAGCCAAACAAAGCAAGACAGTGAATATAGGAAAAAGGATAAACGTAAAAAGCATCATAGGCGCAAAAAGGATAACGATGATCACGATGATGACCACGACGATGATGATTAAAGTCGCCTTTTTGCCGGTTTTGTTTTTGTTCCTCAAGAATGGGACAGCTTATGAAGTTGTTAAAATATCGAATGGAGGGATAATTACCGGTACTGTAAAGTACTCGGGTATGAGATATAAGGATACGCTTGTGAAGGTCGGTACTCATGCAGAATACTGCGGTGAATGGGTGAACCCAGGCCGGTTGATTGTTTCGGACGATTCTGGTATCAAATGGGTTGCTGTTATGATAAAACGGATTGAAAAGGGTAAAGAATTTGATTCTACCCCAATGTTTCTTGTTCACAACATAAATTGCAGGTTTGAACCCCGTGTTTCAATTATCAAGGAGCGGCTCCCTATAACCATAAAGAATAGCGATAGAATACCTCATCGAGCCAAATTTGGCTTAAGAGATAGTACGGGATGGATAAGTAATTTCATGGCCATCGCTGTCCCGTGGTCTGAAAAGGAAATACCAGTAAAGCGATTAATCAATCATACTGGATTGGTGTCTATTGCCGGGATTATTCATCCTTTTGAACAGGGATGGGTTTGGAAATTGCCACATCCATACGCGGCTGTAACAGATACCGACGGAAAATTTCGAATTTCCAATATACCTGAAGGCATATATGAGATATTAATCTGGCATGAGTTCTTAGGTGAACAGAATAAAACGGTTATGGTAAGACGCGGGGAAACCAGTCTTATAAACATAAGTTTTAAAAACTAACATTTCTCAAAAAGTGTTATGGCAATGGCTGCAGAAATGAGCTAGATTTCTTTAGGAGGGGCTTTTAAAAAAGATTGAAAATCATAAAGAATGAATGAACGCACATTTAACAAAACAATTGCACCAGACGAGCGAGAAAACGGGTTGCCAAATTTTCGCCTCCGGCAAATTTAAAATTTGGCAAG
>JBHPJW010000210.1:0-2193 GCA_042567505.1 Fibrobacterota bacterium | reverse complement strand
GCCCGTTGCCGGTGGCGTCCCTAGCCTGGGTCTCTCCGTTGGGCAGGTGCCATACCGCCTCATAGCCCATGAACACGCTGTCTTCATTAGCGTAGGTGCTGGCGCAGCCGGCGCAGCTGTAATACATGTCCACGTAGTCGTTGCTGTGCTGCAGGGCCACGGACGGGATCTTCACCCAGACCTTGGCGGTCTCGCTTCCCTGGTCCCATTCGGTCACGCTGTGGTAGAGATAGGAGCCGCCGGAGTCCACGAACAGGATGTCCGAGCCGTCGGACTTGGCGGCGGAAAAGTCGATATCACCGGAGGTAATGCGCAGGAACAGGGGGAAGTCAGACACTGTGCTGCCCGAATAACTGGAAGACGTCGGATTAAAAGTGAACCGCACCGCCTTGGCATAATCATCCGGAATGGAGGGCCACTCCACCAGGGTCTGGTCACTCTTCTGATTTTCGTAGCAGAGCTTAATCCAGTCCGCGCCGCGCACCGCGGTGGAAATCCGGACCTCGTCCAGCGCGCCTTCCAGGGGCTCGATAAGGTTGGCCGCGTTGCCGTTGTTGCCGAAGTTGGCGTTTAATATGGGACCGTCGAGGTTGTCGTAGGTCCCGCTGGTATCAAGTGCTCCGTTCACATAGACTTCATAGTCTCCGGCGCCGCCGCTGGTTTCGTCCCAGGTCAGAGCTATGTGGTACCAGGTGTCCACGGTCATGTCGTACAACCCTGTGGCGTGGTCGAAGTCCCCCAGGCTGATATCCAGCCATCCGTCGGCGTCATTGGTATAGATGTGTATCCTGTCGGCATTGCCGTCTGCCAGGGAGGTATGGCTGAAAAAGAAGTGAACGTCCGTGTCAAAGGTGCCCGGTTTTCCCCAGAGGGAGACCGTGCCCACCGTATAGTCCAGTCCTCCGTCATCCACGTCGACATAATCGTCGCTGTCGTCGTCATCAAACTGTATGCCCTTGCCCACCACTCCGTCCACCAAATCGGCGGTCGTCATGCTGCCCCCCGGAGTGCCGTGGTTGGCGTTGGAGGTCCTGTCCTTGATGCCGTTGGCCGGATCACCGTTAGGATCTTCGTTCAGGTGCCACACTCCGCCGAAGCTGTTGTCGGTGTCGAACACCACGTTGGGGAAGGACCAGTCGGAGGCGCTGGAGTTGCCCCAGTACATGGTGAACTCGGTGGTGCTGTTGCCGGCGACGGTGTCCACCTTTACCCATACTTCTGCCAGGGCGTTGGCCGAGTCCCAGCGCTCGATGTCATAGAACAGGGGCGTGGAGCCGTCGGACTTGGCAAAGCGCACGTCCTTGCCGCTGTCCAGGGCCTGGCTGAAGGTGAAGTTTTCCGCGGTGAAGCGCAGCAGCACGGGAAAGTCATAGACAGCATTCTCCACGTCCGCTCCCGAGGAGGTGGTGTTCAGGGTGATGGTCTGGTTGTAGCTCCAGTCGGCGGCGTAGTCCTCCACGTCCATCAGGGTCTGGCCGGTCTTCTGGTTTTCGTAGCAGAGCTTTATCCAGTCCGCGCCCCGGACGTCGGTTGAGACCCGGACCTCGTCCAGCGCGCCTTCCAGGGGTTCGATAAGGTTGGCCGCGTTACCGCTGTTGCCCAGGTTCGCGTTCAGGATGGGACCGTCAAGGTTGGCATACGTGTCGCTGGTATCCAGCGCGCCGTTTACGTACACGTTAAAGTCACCCGAACCGCTGCCGGTTTCATCCCAGGTCAGGGCGATGTGGTACCAGGTGTCCACGGTCATGTCGTACAATCCGGTGGCGGTTCCATAATCGCCCAGGTTTATGTCCAGCCATCCGTCAGCGTCGTTTGTATAGATGTGTATCCTGTCGGCGTTGCCGGCAGCCAGCGAAGTGTGGTTGAAAAAGAAATGGTGGTCCGTGTCAAAGGTGCCCGGTTTTCCCCAAAGAGAAACTGTGCCTGAGGAGTATACCAGGCCCCCGTCGTCCACGTCGATGTAATCGTCGCTGGCGTCGTCATCAAACTGTATGCCCTTGCCCACCACTCCGTCCACTAAATCGGCGGTCGTCATACTGCCGCCCGGGGTTCCGTGGTTTCCGTTGGAGGTCCTGTCCAGGATGCCGTTGGAAGGGTCGCCGTCGGGGTCTTCGTTCAAGTGCCATACCGCGCCAAAATCATTGCCGGTCTGAAAAACAGCGCTGCCGTTGCTGCTGTCGGCGGCGGAAGTGT
>JBHPJW010000021.1:0-42586 GCA_042567505.1 Fibrobacterota bacterium | reverse complement strand
TGAAATGCTCAGCGGAAATATTGAACATCTTACCAAATAACTTGGCTTTTTCTTTGCTTATCGTCCGACGACCGTTCTCCATATCAGATACATAGTTCTTGGAAACACCGATTTTGTCACCCAACTCCTCTTGGGTAAGACTAAGGTTCTCACGGTATATTTTGAGGCAATTACCCGGTTTAGCCTCTTTTTCAATCTTTTTGGCGAGACTGGTCTGGAAGAAATCAACAGCATCATCTTCATGCTCATCCTTGAGTATGAGTTTTTTTCCATATTCTTTTTTCAGAGCTTCCTGCATGAAAACAGAGAGTTTGCCCTTGATCTTCAGACTAATATGGGGTGTTTTCACGACTGCCAACATAATACACCTCGATAATTATCGTTCCTTTCTCATGAGTCCAGCATGCTACATAGTGATAAGTTAAATGACAATGATACTTGTTCTTTCCCAGGTCGCTAAAATTCTGCCAGGTATTTGCTATAGGGCCGTTCTCCCTTAAATACTGCGCTAATCTCAAAAAGCGCTGCTGGACATTACCAGAAAGTTTTCCCAGGTTCTTAAGAGCTTTCTTCTTAATTTTGACCCGGTATACCTTTTTCTCCATTACTTAAATATACCCTTTTTTGGGGTGATTTTCAACTAATAAGTACCCTTTTTTTATTTAGCCGTTAAAAATGCGGTTTTTACCCAGGGAGGGACGGCGCTTTGTGAAAGCTGCGGTAAGGCCGGGGAGGCCGGAGGCCTGGACGCAGCTTTCACAAAGCGGGGGATCTGGAGAGGAGGAGTTTACTTATCCTTGGTGAAACCCATTTCCCCTTTTTTCTTTTCCGGCGGGGGCGCCGACAGTTGGCGGATAGCGTTAAAGACGACTTTAAACTGGTTGTCGTATTTTCTTTCCATACCATCGAGCTTTCGTTTGAGATCCACAACAGTCATACCCAAGCGACGCACTTGAACGAATGCCCGCATGATGTGGATGTTGCTGTGGATGGCGATTTTGCTTTTCAGGACGCTGGAGAGCATGGCTACACCCTGCTCTGTAAAAACAAGGGGTAGCTTGCGGCGGCCTCCGTGCGAACTTGATGTCACAATTTGTGATATCAAGTTTTCGAACTCGCCCTTGGTCAACTCGAACATGAAATCTTCAGGAAAACGGTCGATATTACGGCGAACGGCTTGGTTGAGGATGCGGGTCTCAACTTGATAAAGCCTGGCCAAATCGCTGTCAAGCATGACAGCCTTGCCCCTTATGTTGTAGATGAGGTTTTTTATTTCAGTAGTAGTCAGGGATTTCTTCATCGTTCCACTTTCAAGCTAAAAAAAATTTTATCAAAGGACCCACCGGCTATTTCTGCAGCACGTAATGAATCCTCTCGGAACGATTGTCCGCGGTTTTAAACCCGAAGTTTTCATAATACCCCAGAAGCTTGAATTCCGTTCTGCGGATCACGGCCTTTATCTCGGCTATGGAATACACGCGCTGCCGGTGGGACTCCTCAAACCTGACATAACGGGAATCAGTGTCCTGGATAAAATAGAGGAAGTCGTTACCCTGCAGCTTTGCTTTCCTGTCATACCAGCTGTGGCGGATGACCGCGCAGTCCTCCCTCTCTTCGCATTCCAGACTGTCACCGAAAAAGGTCCTGGAATTGAACTCAGTGGTAACATCAAAAATGAATACGCCGTTTTCCGCGAGAACGCGGTGCACTTCCTTCAGGCACTGCTCCAGATCATCCGCGCTGCGCAGGTAATTAATGGAATCATAAAGCATCAGGCATACATCAAAGGTCCCGGTAAACGGAAGGGACAGGGCGTTGACGGCCGCGCACCGCACTTCCGCTTTTCCTTTGGCCTGCAGCAGCATGTACCAGGACAGGTCCGTGAATATGACCCGCATGCTCGAGGAATACAGGCCCGCCATCATGAAATTACAGGTGCCCGCTCCCAGTTCCAGCACTGTTTTCGGCCTTATATGATGCTTCTTCCAGAGAGAGCGCAGGTATTCCGTCCAGACATCATAATCCACATGGGTCATAATCCAGTCGTAATAGGGAGCTATGATCTTGTATGAGGTATCGTCGATTCCTTGGCGGGCTATCATATCAGCTGGTATTATGTTTTGATTTAGCCAGGACAACAGGATTGACTGGATAAATAAGGTTCTTTAGCAAGGATTGGAGAAATAAAAAAATCCTGTCTATCCTGTTGTCCTGTCAAAAAAACTGCCTGGGTAATGATCTTCAGACTGAAATGCCGGTAAGCGTCTCCTACTCACCGTGGCCGGACTTATCCATCCGGTTTTCAATGTGTACTTCCTTTTTCCATTTTTCCAGAAAGACATTGAGCTTTTTATTCAGCAGGTAATTCTTGGCAATCATGCTGATCTGTTCCCAGTCGTCCTCAAGAGTGAGTTTTCTTTCGTCCTGATACTCATCCAGCCGGAAGAGATGGTACTTGTCATTAATGAAATGCGGGGGGCTAATCTGGCCCTCGGCGAGAGAATCAATAATGGCCTGGTATTCCGGGTTCAGTGAGTTTTCCGTAAACCAGCCAAGCACCCCGCCCGCGTCGCGTGTCTTTTTATCTTCGGAAAACCGTTTTGCCATTTCAGGAAAATTTTTCTTTTCGCTTATCACGCCTTTTATTGAATCAAGCAGGGCGATAGTCCTTAACGTGTCTTCCTGGGTGGGAAAAAGGCGGATTAAAATGTGAGATGTCCTTATTTCTATGTCGCGCTTGGCGGTTACTTTAATGATATGAAATCCGTATTGTGAGCGGACCGGTCTGGAAGAATACTCCCCCACAGCCATTCTGAAGGCGACCTTTTCATAAGCCGGATCCAGGACCCCTCTTTTGGTAAATCCCAGGTCCCCGCCATCTTCTCCGCTGGGATCATCGGAAAATTTTTTGGCTAATTCCTCAAAAGCCTCCCCTTTTTCCAGTAATCCAATAAGTGAATCACAGGTTTTGTAGGTCCTTTTGACCAGTTCGGGATTGGCCTTCACTCCCATCTCCAGGTGGGATATCCTGAAATTATTCTTGTAAACGGGCAGACTGTCCCGGTAGTCCTTATAGAACTCCTTGATTTGCAGGCTGGAAGGGTCGCTGAATCCGCAATATTTTTCCTGGAGCTTCTGCTTCAGGGTCTGCTCTTTGAACTGTTCGCTGATTTGATCTTTGAATGCCTGCATGGTCATGCCGTTTGTCTGTTTCAATAAGGTCTCAAACCTCTCTTGCCCCCCATTTTCCTCCATTATCCTGGCAAGGTGCATTTTGACCCTTGGTTCGATTTCCCCCTCCATTATAGTGAGGTCGGTGTCCCGTTTGGCAATGGCCAGCATCACCTTTTCATCAATAAGTTTTTCCAGTATCTGCTTCCTCAAAGCTTCTTCGGACAAGGTGTTAAAAGGCGGTTGCTCTTTATACATGGACTCAAGATCATTCATATCGGACTGAAGAATGATTTCATCATCGACCACTGCCACGATTCTGTCAAAGGGAACACCGGCAGCGTTTCCCGCCAGAATGACTACGAGGAGAAGAATGAGATATGACATTGATTGTTTATCCGTTCATTATGGGATTATAAAAAATAAATGTAAGTAATCAACCGTTAAGACACAAAGCGGGAGCCGGAAAACAGAAGCTTTTAGCGGGATTGACATGGCATGCCGGAAAGACGGCGTAGAGATACCAATGATTCCCCGGGCAATTCCGGATTACAGGCAAAAAACACCTATGCCAGACACTTTAATTCCCGGACAGCTTGCTCTATCTGTCCCCTGGATTCTTCTTTGTCCAGCTCCATCACTATTTGCAAGGGCGTCTCATTAAGAAACCGGAAAGGCCTGGTTATTTTTGACATGATATCAGGCAGCGCGCCGGGTTCGGGCTGATGTATCTCGGAATAGAACAGATGCATTTTCTGGTTCCGTAAGACCACCTTTTGAAATCCAAGTTTCTGTGCGAGTATGCGGATGATCATGGTCTGCAGGAGTACTACTGTGGAACGCGGCACGGGGCCGAAGCGGTCTTTCAGCTCCTCATGCAGGCCCTCCACTTCTTCAATTCCTTCACACCTTGAGACTTTCTGATATAAGGCGATCCTCTGGAGCCCGTCTTCCACATACTCTTCCGGAATAAAGGCGCTTTCGGGATAATCAATTTCCGGGTCCAGCGGGGGCAGCTCTTTCCTGTCCTGCAATTCCCGGACCGCCTCCTTTAAAAGATTGCAGTAGGTGTCAAAGCCCAGAGCGGTTATGTGCCCGCTCTGCTGGACTCCAAGTATATTACCGGCCCCGCGTATTTCCAGGTCCCGCATGGCAAGTTGATATCCGCTGCCCAGTTCCGTAAACCGCTGCAGCGAATAGAGCCTCTTCTTGGCTTCATCAGAAAATTTTTCTTTTTCCGGAGCGATTAAAAGGCAGAATGCCTGAGTGGATGACCTTCCCACCCGGCCCCGCAACTGGAACAGTTGCGACAATCCGAACTTATGGGCTTTGTGTATGATAATAGTGTTGACATTGGGCAAATCTATCCCTGATTCAATGATGGAGGTGGAAACCAGAATATCGTATTCCCTGTGAATGAAGGCATACATGACCTGTTCCAGGTCTTTTTCATTCATCTGCCCATGGGCCATCCCCACCCTGGCATGAGGAACCAGTTGTTCTATTTCCTCAGTCATTTCCGGCAGGTTCATCACCCTGTTATGCACAAAAAAACATTGTCCTCCACGTTCCAGTTCCCGTTCCAGGGCTTCTTTCACGGTTTTCCTGTCATATTCCATCACCCTGGTATCTATCGGCAGCCGGTTCCGGGGCGGCGTCATGATAATTGAAAAATCCCGGGCCCCTATCATGGACATATGCAGGGATCTGGGGATCGGGGTGGCGCTCATGGAGATGACGTCGACTTCGGTTCGCATTTTTTTCAGTTTCTCCTTCTGCTTCACGCCGAATTTCTGTTCTTCATCCACGATGATAAGACCCAGATCCTTGAATATAAGGTCCCTGGATATCAGGCGGTGGGTCCCTATGATGATGTCCACCCTGCCCTGGCGAATATCCTCCAGGGTTTTCTTCTGTTCCCGGACCGATTTGAAGCGGTTTAAAAAATCAATGCTAGCCGGCCAGTTGCTGAAACGTTCCTGAAAGCTAGAATAATGCTGAGAAACCAGTACGGTAGTGGGCGCGAGCAGGGCCACCTGCTTTTTATCTAAAACCGCCTTGAAGGCCGCCCTCATGGCGACCTCGGTTTTCCCGAAACCCACGTCACCGCATATAAGCCGGTCCATGGGCACTGGTTTCTGCATGTCCTGCTTGGTGTCTCTTATGGCTTTCATCTGATCAGGAGTGGGGGGAAAGACAAACTCCTCCTCAAACTCATTTTGAAGCCTGGAGTCCGGGTGAAAACTGAAACCCTTGACAGCGAGCCGCCGCGCGTATAATTCTATCAGATCCCGGGCGAGCTTTATGACGGATTTCCTGGTCCGCTTCTTCAGCTGGTCCCAGGCTTTTCCCCCCAGACGGGAAAGTTTGGGCACCGCCCCTTCCCTGGAGGCATATTTATAGATCTTCTTTAAATCAGAAACCGGAATGGTCAGCTTGTCGTTACCATGGTATTGCAGCAGGATGCAATCCATATAATGATCCTCGATTTTGATTCTTTTAATACCCAGGAAAGTCCCAATTCCGTATTCCTGGTGGACCACAAAATCATTCCTGTTCAACGCCTCAAAGTTCGGGATGGAAACCCCTCCTCCCCTGAACTTTCTGGGCGCCGTGCCGCGGCTGAACCTGTTGAATATCTGATGATCGGTAAACAAAGCCACCTGATCCTTATGGGAAATAAATCCGGATGAAAGGCCGCCCACGATAATATCCGAGACAGGCAGATCCCGGGTCAGGCGTTTTAGCCTTTCGGCCTGGCCCTGGTTGGGAGAGGATATATAGATCCGGAAGTCCCGCCGGCGGAGTTCATCCAGGACGTGTTGAATGGAATTCAGGTTTCCGCCGCCCCTGGTCTGTTCTGAGATATGAAATGAACTGTATCCCGGCGCCTCCGCAGCCAGCTCTCCCAGGTAAAGAGTATGGCAGTTTTCCAGCATAGTCTCTATATCCCGCCGGGAAAAAAAGAGCTCTGACGGAGCTGCCGCCAGGAATTCTCTTTCACAGGCCTGCTCATATCCCCTATCCATAGCATCCATGAACTCCTGAATGTCCCGGGAGAGACTGTCCTTCCCGTCCATCACAATAAACGGGGACGCGCCCATGAACTCAAGGAGCGAACAGGCATGTTTGGAAAAAAACGGCCTCTGCCAGGTTAACCCGGTCCTGTCCCTTTTATCGACTAAACGGTGGATCTCCGCTTCAAACACACTTTCATCCGTGATACTCTCCCCCAGAGACAACAACCCCTCCTCCAGCTCTGTTTGCGAAAAACAGTTTTCGTCAAAGGGAAACACTTCTATTGCTTCCAGTTCCGCGGCTGATCGCTGAGAAAATATATCGAATTCCCTGATGGATTCTATTTCATCTCCCCATAATTCTATCCGGGCCGGATTATCCACCAGATAGGGATAAATGTCCAGTATCCCGCCCCGGACTGAAAACTGTCCCATTTCCTCGACTATGCTTTCTTCGGTAAAACCCATATGTATCAGGGTATCCCGCAGGTCATCCAGGGCAAGTTCATGCCCTTTTTCCAGTGTGACGATTTCCCGGCGGACAAAATCCGGGCTGTTCAGCTTTTGCAGAAAGGCGGAAAGAGTGGTTACTAACAGGCAGCGGGAATTTTTTAAGACATGCCCGTAACACTGCAGTCTCTGTTCAATTATCTGGCCAAACGGACTCCTCCATTCATAGGGCTTTAATCCCAGCCCGGGAAAAGAGAGCACTTCAGCCTCTCCCAGCCATCCCCTCAGGTCCTCTAAAAGCATTTCGGCGCTTTTAGCGTCTTTCATGATAACCAGAACAGATGTCCCGGTTTCCTCCAGTTCCGAATACCGGGCGGAAATCAAGGCGGAAAGGGACGATCCCTCCAGCCCGGAAACATACCAGGACTTGGTTTCCGCGTAGTCAAGCGCATGGAAACTTTCAAAAACCCGCTCTTTCAGTAAGGAATTCAGGGATTTCATGGTTGTGCTTTCCCCCTGGTAAAGTAACAAGGGTAAAGCCCGCTTACCAGTCCCCGATTCCCTCTGCGGGACACCTGCCGGAAAAGGGTAAAGCCCTGGCGGGAAAAACCATTCATGGTCCCCGGTAATTAATAATTTCCGCGAGCTGAAAAAATGAGCTAGGAAGGGTTCGAACCTTCGACCCACGCCTTAAAAGGGCGTTGCTCTACCGACTGAGCTACTAGCCCAAATTCGGCGAAAAGATAATTGACAGCGGAAATTGTTTCAATATATCTATTTGTTTTATTAAAGGGGAATGAGTAATTTACTGCATGTGATTTTACTGTTCCTTCGATTCCCAACCTGGATGAAATCCATCATCAATCCGGGGCCGTATGCTTCCTCCAAGTATGTCTTCTTTGCAGTATTGTCTCTGGGCCTCTGTCCGGTCTTTGGTGAGATCGCCCATGAGCGCGCCGGCACCGAGGAATTTCCTTTTCTTTCCACCTCCAGCTTCGCCAGGCCCGCTGGACTGGCCGGAGCCCACACAACCCTGGCCGAAGGCATTGACGCAATAGGCTCAAATCCCGCCGGACTCGCCCATAAGCCGAAGGGGAAACGCGTGTTAACCGGCTTTAAAAAAACCTTTATAGACGTCAACAGCGGAGCGATCAGCTATCAGTTTCCTGGTATGAAAGACGTCTGGCATGCCCTGTCTGTTGATTTTAACCATATGGGCAAAATCTCTGAGATAGATGCCGAGGGAAGAGAATCGGGCAAAGTGATACAGCCCAGCAATCACACACCCAGTTTCAGCGCTGCAAAGGAACTGTCCCAGAAAGTCCGGGCCGGTGTTACAGCGAAACTCGTCACGGAATACCTCGGCGATATCGAATACTCACAGATGGCCGCAGGCTGGGCCCTGGATTTCGGCATCCAGATCCAACCAAACTCAAAAAGGCTCGCCTTCGGTTTGGCAGTCATAAACCTGGGAAAAAAAACCGTGGCCCATTTGGAAGGGGGCCAAAAAGACGGACTATTACCTGTGGAAGTTAAGGGGGGAATGGTTTTTCACAGTTTGAGCATTCCCAGGGCCCGCTTCGCCCTGGACCTGTGCGCCCCGTACCATAACTTTCCCTACCTCACCGGAGGGTTTGAGTACTCACTGGCTGATTCCTTTGTCATCCGCGGCGGGACCCGGCTCAACTCCTCCGATCTCAAGAATTATTTCAGGGATTATGTCCTGTCCAGATCGGTTGAGGAAAATACCGGGACTAACGCTCTTAAGCTGGCCGCCGGGTTCTCGCTCATAAAAAATATCTTCAGCCTGGATTACGCCGCGCAGTACTGGCATTGGTTGGGCGTGGTCCACTGGGTGACTCTGAAGTGGGAGGTATGAGTTGGGGTTCTGATGAAAGGGAGGTCCTGCGCTCCGGGCCGTCACGGCATGAAGGCGAGCCGGATGGTGATGCCGGCCCTAATCAAGGGAAAAGCCTTTAAGGGAATCCAGCTTGGGCATATGATGATAAGAACTGATGCGGTAGCCCTCTGAATGCGACAGATCCTTACCCCGGGAGAGCAAGCACAAAATGCCTGAAAACATCGGATTAAACCTTACCTCGGTCCCGGCCCAAAAGGCCGGGGTTGGTTTTTTAATCCTGAACCTGTCTGAACAACTCATTAAGCTGTTCCCCCGGAAGAAATTTTTCCTCTATACTTCTCAAGACAAATCTTTTCCCGAACTGGACCGGGCCAATTGCCAGCAACATCATATCGCTCCCAACCGGCATGCGCTGCGGACCCTTTGGGAACAGGTTTTTTTTCCGAGGGTTTTATCCACGCATAACATTGATGTTCTGATAAATCCCCATTATGTCTCCATTCTCCTGGCGGACAACAGAATGAGGCAATTAACTGTTGTGCCTGATCTGACCTATCAGAGGTTCCCCTTTCAACGCGCGTTATCCAAAAGCCTGTATTTCAGCATCTTCATTCCTTTTTCACTGAGGAAAAGCAGTACTATTCTTGCCATCTCAGAATTCACCAAAAAGGAAATACTGGAATACTACCCCTTTGTCGCCCCGGAAAAAATCCGGGTCATGCATCTTGGACTGGGCAACAGATTCGCCCCGGACACAGAAGAGCGCGGCGGGGCCGAAGCAATTATGCAGCGTTTCTCCCTGTCTCCGAAAAAATATTTTATATCCGTGGGCATCATTGAGCCGACCAAAAACCATGTAAGGAACCTCAAGGCCTTTGTTCAGGTGAGAAGAAAACATCCCGATCTCAAATATTTATTTACGGGAAGAAAGGGGTGGTCGGGGCGGGGCCGGAAGGAATATCAAGAGCTCCGGGCCATTGTCCGGAGGCATGCTCTGGAGAAGCACGTGGTGTTTACCGATTACCTGGATCCCGAGTCCCTTTCTGTTTTATTTTCCAATGCTCTGGGGCTGCTCTACACTTCCCTGAATGAAGGCTTCGGCATCCCCATCCTGGAAGCCATGTCCCTCAGCGTCCCTGTGATCACCTCTAACATCAGCAGCATGCCGGAAGTCGCAGGAGACGCCGCCATGATAACCGATCCATATTCGGTCCCTGATATAGCTGACTGCATGAACCGGCTGGTTACGGACAGGGAGCAGGTCTCCGCTCTCATCGGGAAAGGAAGAGAGAGATTGGCGTTATTCTCCTGGGAAAAGAGCGCGGAAGCCATTAAGGATCTGCTGCAATAGGCCACAAAGTGCAATTGGTATCCGTTGTTATCGTCAGCCATAATTCCGGGAGTCAATTGGAAAACTATTTGGATCGGGTGCTGACGCAGACCTATGGGGACATCGAGGTTATCATCATAGACAACGCATCCTGTTCTGACACTGTCGGGTATTTGAAGAGATTGGAATCCCCGGTAAGGGTCTTTTATAACTCCGAAAATACCGGTTTTGCCGCAGGACAAAACCAGGGCATACGGGCGGCCAATGGACAGTTCATTCTCTCCCTGAATCCCGATGTGAAACTGGAAACAACCTTCATCGCCTCCCTGGTGGAAGCGATGTCATCTTCCGATGCCATAGGCATGGTCAACGGCAAGATATTAAGAATCATCGGCAACAGGCCGTCGGGAATTATTGATTGCGCGGGCACCATCCTCACCAGGGAAAGGGCATTCCTCAACCGGGGTGAAGGCGAAAAAGACACCGGTCAGTACGACAACAGCCCGGACATTTTCGGGATCAGCGGATCAGCGGCGCTTTTGAGAAAATCCATGTTGACCGACATCCAGCAGGGAGAAGAGTATTATGACGAAAGCCTTTTCTGTTATGGAGAGGACTTCGACCTGTCCTGGCGCGCCCGGGCAGCAGGATGGAAAGCGCGCTTTGAGCCCGGAGCGGTGGCGTACCACGAAGTATCGGCGTCCTCGCCGTTTAGTAATTTTGCCAGATCCATGATTTTTCGGAACCGCTACTTAATTATGATTAAAAACGAATCGCCTCGGAATTTCTTTGCCGGCCTGCCCCACATTTTATTTTATGAAGCCTTCAATATCACAAGGGTTATTCTGCATCCCTCCCTGGTATTCACCCTGCTGAGACACGGCAAACTGTTCCTGCTCGCCTGGGGAAAGCGGGTGTATTTACGGCCGCGCATGCGGAGAGCGCAACAGGTGGGCCGGAACCTTCCCAGTGGAAAGGCGGACATCCTGAGACGACTGGAAGCCTTCGTCATGAAGGCGTTCGGGAGAAGGCCTGCCTAAAAAAAACGCCCGCCCGTCAGGGAAACGGTCTACCGCGGAAGAGCGCCTTTGCGGGAAGGAGCGCCGGTCTTCGCCGACCTCCCCCGCAGTTCCAGCCATGTCCCTGAGGAACGCCCGACCTTGAGCCTTTACCGGGCCTCAACTATTTCCGGATACAACTCCCTGAATTTGTCATGGTCAAATAAAAACAAGATCCCGTTGTACAAGGGGTATTTGCTGCGGCACGCAGGGCAGGTGAACGCGTCCCCCTCATCACGCAGCCTTTCCTCATGCTTTTGTTTATGACAGGACGGGCAGATATAGCTGTCCTTGATGGACTTCCCGCCGGGGACGGCCCCGCCCTGTTTTTTGCACAAGCCGGAAAGGCTCCCGCCCAGCAGATAATTTAATGCATACATGAAGATGTTTTTTGGATAGACTAATTTTGATCTTATCATGCCGGAGGAGGACAGAGTGATATCTTTCCTCCCGAACGGCCTCAACGCGTCCTTCCATGCTCCCAGCGGTATGTCGTGATTTTCTATTATCCCATGCTCGACCTCATTACATACATGCTCACAAAAAAACCGGTCGAGCACTTTTCTCAATCCTGTCCGTCGTAGTGACTGCTCAGAGTAAATCTTGGCTCCCCGGTAGAGATTCAGGTGAAGCATCTGTTTGAAGGGCTCTTCGCTCAGGAAAAAATAACCGCCCCCGGCCAGCACCCGGTGAATTTCCCCGATGACAGGGGCGGGGTCGGGGAAATGATGCAACGTCTCATAACAGAATGCGAACGGAATGGAATTCGAGAGGAAGGGCAGGTTATTGGCGTCACAGCATATTCTTTCCGGAAATTTCTTTTTGTTGAAAACATCCCCGTAATGCCCGCAACTGTTCAACATATCATAGGATATATCAACCGCCGCGCCATGAGTCTGCATATCGTTTTCCATCACCAGAGATCTCTGGCAGCGCTCCGCGCCTATTTCGATATAAGGAGAACACCCGACGCCCTTTTCCATCAGTTCACCCATTTGGCGCCGGGTCTCTTCCATTCTCTGCCTGAGAATATGCTCCACCTCATTCCCGGCGAACTCGTCCTGAAAATGCCTTTTTTCGCCTATCTGCTGTTCAAGCAGTTTCTTTCTGAAAACTATTTCGCCTTTTTGATTATGAGTTGACTGGTTTTTCATATCTGGATATTTTCCCCTGGTTTAGGGTGAAACATTTTTCAGTTCGTTTTACTGGAGGGCGGTTTCACCATCACCCCCTGGCCTGTCGGCAAAGAAAGAATGCCCGTTCCTTTTTCTCCGGCCAGTTTCCGCATCTCCCTTCCCTGGATTTCAAAGCCCTTAAAGGCATAGTCATCCAGAAGGATGACGCCCCCGGGCACTATCGCATCCCAGAAATAGTTGACGGCCGCGATTTCCGGGGCCGCGCAATTGAGGTCAATGTGCAGGAAAGCAACCGACTGGACATCGACGGAATGAAGGACGTCAGGTATGAGCCCCTTGACAAACACCACCCTCTCCCATTCCCTGAAGTTGGTTTCCACAGCAGGAAGATCATAATCATACCCTCCGATGCTTTGTAACCGCTCCACTTCTTTTTTCCTTCCCTGTTCCACCTCTTCCGCCGTAAATTGAGAGACGTCCGGGCCCTGGAAAGTATCTATCAAGAAATACCGTTTGTTAACGGTATTCCAATCGAGGTAAGACATGATTGATGTACTGATAAACCCTACATGAACGCCGCACTCCACGAAGTCGCCATGGAGTTTAGAGGCCACTCCGGCCGCCCAGTGGGCGACATGAATTCTCCACGGGTAACCAGGATCCCTGTCATGGACAGTGGACAGGGACCGCCGGTATGATTTGAGGAACGACTCATCTTTTAAAAAAGGCGGGGCATGGATAGTGAAAAAACCATAATCGGCATGATAACCGGCATGTTTTATGAACTGTTTGCCGCTTTTAGCGATCACTTTCCGGCACCATTTTCTCAGCATAATCTGTTCCCTGTGTATAACTTACAAATTTATGAACCCGGTTACAGCCATATTCATCCGACAGCCCCCTCCCGCCCGTGAGCGCGAAACCCGTGTTTGCCGCACGGATAATGCTAAGGGACAGGAACAATCAGGGCTGTCCATGCCCTTTGAGGCGGACGGCAAGCTTTTTCATCCACTGTATGAGCGGCCGGCGGGAGCTCACCGGCGGAGGTTCGGAAAAGGGGATTTTGATAACTCCGGTTTTCAAACACTCCGGCTCTTTGACCGGCTTCTTCTCAATAACAAGGATGCTGTCATAGTAGTGCAGCGAATGAACAGATCTGGTGAAACCGGAAACACTTAGTTTTCGAGAGCCTTGTGCGTGCCAGGCGTTTATATAATCAATAAAATTTTTACTGTACTCCACAAAAGTGCCCTTTCTTTTATATCCCCCGCCGTATTGAGGCCAATACGAGGTATGCATATCTTCGCACAAGTAAATGCCGTCTTCTTCAATGTGATAAAACAATTCTTCAAACGTCTTTATCTGCTGGGTCATCATATGGCCGCCGTCATCTATGAGGATGTCGATTCTGGGAATTTTCCCGGCCAGTGATTTCAGAAACCGCCTGTCTTCCTGGTCTCCAATGAAAACTTTAATCTGTTCCTCTTCCAGCTGTTTGCATTCCGGATTTATGTCAACCCCGTATATCTTCGCCCCGGGCCCGAAGTAGTGCCGCCACATTTTTAATGACCCGCCCTGGAACACGCCGAATTCAACTATATGAACATCGGTCCCCCTGTATCTTGAGAAATGCCGTTCATAAATTTCAAAGAAGTGTTTCCATTTGAAGAGTTGATTCTCATTATTCTTAAGAAAATATGTTTCGAGGTCGTTCAACGGTGTTTTCCTTTGAAGGCGGAAAGAATATTACTCAAAATAATAGTTAAAACCGGGAGCGCCCGGCATGTCTCTGGCTTGATTCCTTCCGCATTTGGTTTTCAGATAACCGCCCCGGCCTTCCGGAGGAAAAGCAAAGGCCATGTTTTTTTGAAAATGGCCGGGTTTTGGCCATATAGTTTCGTTTTTTATACTTTATCGTCATGGTCCGCCCAAAGGATTTAAGACCCCCTCGATTGCTTCGCCCACTTCACTGCGCACCGGATGATTTTAATGCCCGCATGGCCTGAGATCCGTTTCCCCATGAGCCATTTTTTCCGATGTTGTGCCCAAAGCATTATTATTTATATTAGGATGGGCCATGAAAAAAAATGAAGTACAGATCAATATGGCGGATTACGCCGTTCTCATATGGAAATGGAAAACGTTCCTGCTGGGATTATCCTTTTCCGCCACTGTCACGGCCATTGTCATCAGCCTCATCCTTCCTAAAACATACACAGCCACCACATCCTTAATGCAACCCCAAAACAGCGGTTCACAATTCACGAACTTGATGAAAGACATCCCTTTCAGCGAGCTGCTTGGAGTAAACATCGGCGGCGACGATCTATCAGACACGTTCCTGGCGATATTAAAAAGCCGGGTCCTCCGTCAGACGGTCATCAACGAGTTTGATTTGGAGAAAGTCTACAAATTTGACAGAAGAAAAAGATATTATATTGAGGATTTATTCAAGCAACTTGATTTGAATGTCGAGGCCAAGACGACGGGAGAAGGCCTTATCCGCATTACCGTAAAAGACAAAAGCCCGGAAAGGGCCGCAAATATGGCGAATTTCATGGCGCGCCAGCTAGACAGCATTTATAACGAGTTGGTCATAGAAGAAGCGTTCATCGAAAGGACCTTCCTCGAGGAACGGCTGACCATCATCAAAACCGAATTGAAAAACGCGGAAGCCGATCTTGTCACCTTTCAAAAGCAGCACAAAGTCCTGCTGCCCTATGAGCAGTCAAAAGCGACGTTGCATGCCATATCCGAAATCGAAGCGAACTACCTCGCCACCAAGCTCAAACTTGATATCGCCAGAAAAAAGTATCATAAGGAGCATTCAACCATTAGAGATTTTGAGATCGCACTGAAGCAGATGGCCAAACAGAAGGACGACTTCAACAGCAAACGGATTTCCGATATCTTTATCCCATCCAGCATCGCCCCCGATATCGGCATTGAATATTCCCGTTTAGAGAGAAATGTCCGCATTCAGGGCATTCTCTTCAAATTAATCCTCCAGGAATATGAAAGGGCCAAACTGCAGGAAGCCAAGGACACCCCTAAAATTCAGATCCTGGACAGGGCCGTTCCCCCTCAGAGAAAAAGCTCCCCCAAGAGAATGATTATAGTCGTCTCATCCTTTTTCGGCAGTCTTCTTTTGGGTTTTATCCTTATAAATTTATTTGAATATTTTTTCACAATCAGGGAAAACCAGACCGAGGAATACGTGAAGCTTCGCGGCATTTTCAAGGGCACAAAAAAATAACTGCACCATTTTGCGCGTTTATCCCTTAGGCAGTCCTCACATTGACAAAAAAGTCCTCGATTTCAATTTCATACTCATCAGCCTCCTTTATCTAACCGCCCTCAGCCTCGCGTCACATTTCCTCAGGCAGGACGTGCTGGCCTTCGGCCTGCTTCCCTTCCTGTTCATTCTCCTCCCGGTAAGAATGGATGCCCACAACATACTGCTCGCCTATTTCGCCTGCACCCTGGTTTTTTTTGAAGCGGGGAAAACCGGCTCGTTCGTTTCTTTCTTTTATGCGCATGATTCCCTCCTCATAGTGTTTCTTGTCCTTTTTTTCCTCAAAAGAAAAGAACTCTCCCGTTTTACCGTCCCTGTGAACGCCAACCTGCTCATGCTGTATCTCTTTCTGGGGTATGCGCTGGTCATGTCCTTCGTTTCCCTTCCGGCTTTAGGAATGGATTTCTATTTATTGCTTGACACGAAAACGCTTGTAACACTGGCCTTCCTGCCGGTTTTCTTTACCGCCAACCTTTATGCGCCCAGGCGCATATTCAATTTTTTCATCCTGCTCCTTTCTTTAATTTCAATCCACGGGTTGGTGTGCATCGTTCGGTATCTCACCACCTTCGAAAGGGTTATGACCTGGAATGAAATTTATTTGTCTGATGGATTTATCATAAGCCTTATTCTCTTCAGGATCAGCAAATCCGCGAAATTAAAACTTTTTTTGTTCGCATCATCTTTTATCTCCCTGGTAGGCATTGTCATTTCACAAACGAGGGGCATATGGCTCTCAACTATTCTGTCAGTTTGCCTGTACCTCTTTTTCATTCGGAAAGAAATTTCACTCAAAGCTCTTAAAATGGCTTTCTCTTTGATTCTCTTTTCCTTCATCTTATTCTCATTGGTCAACAATAATTTCAACCTTTCTAACGTTATTTCAAGCAGGATGGTCGCATACGACAAAAACGAACTTTCCAAATCAAACACGTCGCTGGGATACCGGATTTACGAATCCTATCAGGTCTGGAAAGAAAAATCATTTTTTGGACATGGCTCGGGAGCGAGAATTTACTTGTACAATCCTTTCATCAACCCGGATAAATTTATTTCCTGGTGGAGCATACATTCTGAGTATTTCGAATTACTTCATAAATACGGTTTTCTGGGCCTAACATTGTTCTCGTTGTTTCTCTTTCTGCTCATAAGGAGCGCTTTAAGGATCTCAAGAAGAAGAAACAAGGTTGTCAGCGCGTTCGGGTTTGTCGTTTTTATCATTCTTGTCAACCATTCCATGGTATCAATCACATCCGGTTATTTTATCAGGGAGCATATAGTTGTTTTATTGCTCCTGCTCACTGGATTAACGCACTATTACGCCAAACCCCCTGCTTATGAGTGAGGGTACTCCCACCCCCCCATTGGGGGAAACCCGCATCCTCAAGAATATAGGCATCGTCTTTTCTTCGGACGGCGTCACAAAAGTTACCACGTTTATTCTGAGCATTATTCTAGCGAAGACATTGCCGCCCAGTGATATCGGCATTTACGCTTATGCCGTGTCGCTCACAACCATACTCGCCTACGTCATGGATTTTGGCATCAACACCTGGATACTTAATGAAGGGAGAAGGGAGCGCGATTACCTCGCGGGATCTTTTTATAAGATAATCAAGATTAAATCGCTTCTCTTTGTAGTATTCATCGCCTCAGTATTCGCGGTATCCGGCCTCATGTTCGGCAAAAAGAACATATCCGTTGTTCTGGCCTTGTTCTGCCTCATGCAATTTTCCAATTCTATTTTTCTTTACAATCTATCCGTCTACCGGACTCTCTTAAAATTTAACATCGAACTCTATCTGCGGATGGGCTATCAATTATCAATGCTCTTCCTCTGCGGATTTATTATTATATCCACCTCCGACCTCGTTTCCTTTATCGCGACCCTCCTCGTCACCAATATTTCCTGGACGGTCATTTCATTTGTTCTCATCAATAAAAACCTGCGCACGCATAAGAAGCAGGCAGAGACCTTCACCATGAAGAAAGTCCTTTCCTTCTCCCTGCCTTACTTTCTCATCACCCTGCTCCCGGTTATGCTCATGCAGTCCGACATCATCATGATGAGCCTCTTATCTTCAGACGCCTCAACAGGCATTTATAAAATCTCATTTAATTTCTTCCTGATGATCTCATTGATATCTTTTGCTTTCTTCGGAGTCTACCAACCGAGTTTCACTACCTTATCCGTGTCTCATCAAGACGCCTACAATGAGAAATTTTCCAGAGGCCTCTATAACCTTATCCTTATCCTTGCGCCCACCTGCCTTTTATGCGGCACGTATGCGACTGAAATTCTTACCCTCGTTTACGGCGCCGCCTACGCAGAAGCAGGGCTGTGCGTGAAGTACTTGGTGGTGGCGTCTTTTCTTTGCGGTATTACGGCCTATTGCGGCATCACCTTGTTGCACAAAAAGAAATTTATCGCCCTCTTTTCCATATCCGCATCAAGCCTGACGGTATTGCTTTCCTTGAACGCAACCTTAATACCCCTGTTTGGAATTAACGGCGCCGGCATCAGCAGGGTTTTTGAGCAGTTGTTTCTCATCACTGCTCATATGGCGGTGATCATCAGGTATGTGAAAGGCTTTGTGACCTTTAAGAACTTTTCCCTTATTTTCTTCAGCTGGCTGTTTGTCGCCGCCGCAGTCGCTTCAAGCGTTTTCCTGGATAATTCATTCGCATTAGGCTTTCTTAACATCATCATCCCTCTGACCTGCCTCTTTCTTCTTTACCGGTCATTGAAAGCTATGGATGCATAATGCGCGCCTGCACGATAATCATTGTCAATTATAATACTTTCAGCATTACGGAAGCATGCCTGCATTCAATAAAGGAATATTATCCTCTGGACAGGTACAGAATAATCATTGTTGACAATAACTCCTCAGACGGCAGTCATCAAAAACTCAAATTTCATTTTCCAGAATTTGAAATTATTAAATTAGACAAAAACAAAGGTTACGGTTCCGCCTTAAATGCCGGGCTTGACTCATGCCGCACCGAGTTCGTGCTTTTCCTCAACAGCGACATAAGGTTTATTGACGCCTCCCTGGATGACGCAATTGATTATTTAAAAGGCAATCCACATATAGCGGCATGCGGAGCCCTTAATTTAAATCCGGATGGATCTCACGGCCTTTCTTACGGTGACTTTCCCTTTTTATGGACCATGCTATGCGATAATACCCCTTTGAAAAAACTTCTTTTTTTTCTGCCGCTGCCTTATACGTCCATGGCCAAAGTTCCCGGCCAGGCCGAATCCGAAGAAATTGTGGATTTTCCCATCGGCTCGTTCCTACTGGCCAGAACGAAAGACGCACAGTCGATACAGGGATTTGACGAAAACTTTTTTTTATATTTTGAAGAGACCGACTTTAGTTATAGAATGAGGCGATTCGGAAACATAGTATATCACCCTTCCATAAGAATCATCCATGTGGGAGGCGCATCGACTCGGGAGCGCGCCGTAATCACCAGCAGGCACTTCTTTAAAAGCTGGGGACATTTTTTACGGAAACACAAAGGAAACGTTTATGCCCGCACCGCCAAATATGTTTTACTTTTATCCTTCCATCTCCACTATGTTCTCTCCTTTTTCACCATGAGGGGCCAACAAGAGCCTCTCAGAGAAAGGATCCGGAATTTAAGGTCATCATGGTAGTGTTCAAATTTATAAAGCGTTTTTTTTCCGCCGCATGTTTTTACCTTGGCAATCACGTCATAGCGAACATCCCTTCTTATATTATTCGCCACGCCTATTTACGTTACCTTATCGGCATCCGGCTGGGCAGGTCATCATGCGTACACATGGGTTTTTTTATTACAGGCCGAAATATTTCTATTGGAGAACACTCGGTAGTTAACAGAAAATGCTTTTTGGACGGAAGAGGGGTGGGGTTGCGCATCGGAAACAATGTCAGCATATCTTTTGGCGTTCATATGGTAACAATGGATCATGATATCAACGCTCCCGCCTTTGACGCCGTCCCTCACGAAACAATCATAGGCGATCATGTCTGGATCGGATGCAACGCATTAATCCTTCCCGGTGTTAACATCGGCCGTGGAGCCGTCATAGGGGCAGGTTCAGTCGTCGCCGGAGATGTCGGCGAACTTGAGGTCGTGGCAGGCAACCCAGCCCGGCTGCTGAACATGAGGAGCTGTATGCCGGAATACAGCCTGCGCTATGAGCCGTTTTTTGACACTGATATAGATCTTAAACATTAAAGGCATTTTGGACGCGCTCACTCAAACGTATTATTCTTTATCCCGAGCCGAGATGTTGGCATATGTCCCGAAAACATCAGAAAAGATTTTGGAGCTGGGATGCGGAAAAGGATATTTTGCCGGCCTGGTGAAAAAAAATATCCGGGCGGAAATGTGGGGCATGGAGGTAAACGATGAGGTTGCGGAAGAAGCGGAAAAAATATTCGACAAGGTAATCATAGGGGATCTGAACCACGAGATTATGAATTTACCGTCCCGCTATTTTGACTGTGTGATTATGAACGATGTTTTAGAGCACCTTATCGATCCTGTGGCCGTCTTAAAGGCCGTGAAGGGGAAATGCCGGCCAAAAGCGAAACTCGTCTGTTCCATCCCAAATGTCAGGTATTATAAAATTTTATTCGACTTGATTTTTAAAAAAGAATGGAAGTATCAAGAGGCCGGCGTCCTGGACCGTTCTCATTTACGGTTCTTTACCAGAAGATCCATCATTGACATGTTCGACGCCGTCCATTGCAATGTTCTTAAAATTGAGGGCATCAATCCCATTTATTCAAAAAAATTCGCCCTGTTCAACGCTCTCTGTTTCGGCTTGCTCAGCGATACCATATACATACAGTTCGCCTGTGTGGCGGAAGTCTGAACGTTCAGGTAAATGAAAGCATCCACCATATACGACCTTATTCACAATTTCAGGCGGCATAGACCGGGCTTCTGCAACGTTTGCGGCAAGCGCTCATTATTTTTTTGCCTGGACGCCGAAAGCGCGAGAAACACCATGCTCTGCGCCTTCTGCAGAAGCTGTTCCAGGACCCGGCATGTCGCTAAAACCCTGCTCGACATCCATGACAAGGCGAACTCGTCAATGAAGGCGTTATCACATGAATTGCCCTTTACTATATACAATACGGCAGCCTCAGATTCACTGACAAAATATTTGAGGCAGTCAAACAATTACTCTTGCTCGGAGTTTTTCCCCGGCGTAAAACCGGGGGAAAAGAAGAACGGGATTTTATGCCAGGACATTCAAAACCTGGAATTTAAACATGAATCCTTTGATGTGCTTATCACAGAAGACGTTCTTGAACACGTCCCTGATTTTAAGCAAGCCTTCTCCGAAATTCTCCGGGTGCTGAGGAAAGGCGGTCACCATATTTTTTCTCTACCCTTTTATTTTGACCGCCAGACAACGACAAGGGCGGTTGTGGACGATAGTAAAATCCGGCATATCCGCAGCCCGGCATTCCATTCCGACAGTCTTCGCGAGAAAATATTGGTTTTTACTGATTTTGGTTTTGATCTTTTTGATTTTTTAAAATCGCTGGGATTTGAGACCGCCGTCCGGTTTTCCACTTACTCAGATTTATTGAAACTCGGCATCAGCGACAGCTACGTGTTTATATCCAAAAAAACTTGACTGAAAGCCCATGTAATCTTCCCCAAGGCTTATTTACCATGAGAATTTTATTCATTTCAAACCAATTGCTGTTCGAGGAAACACGCTTCGGAGGCGCGAAACGGTTGTTTAATTTTGCCAGGGCACTAAATGAACAATGTGAACTTCATGTGATTTGCCTTGATACCGCTCAAGAGCTCTCCCCATTCCATAAGCGCAAGTACAAGTTCCCCTCCATGATTCATTTTCCATTCAAAAGGCCTTCTCTCTTGCACAGGCTCCAATATAATGACAGCTGCACGGTTAAAAAGCATATCCCGGAAATTGAAAAATTTCTGGGAAAGAAAAAGTTTGATGCCATTCTTCTTGGTTACCAGAATTCCCTGGCCTTCCTGCATATAGATGCCATCGCAGGCAATACAAATGTCGTTTATCTGGAAGACGACCTGATCCTGGCATACAATAGAGAAAAAATCATTCAAGCGAAATCGCTGTTTTTGCGGCTTTTCTGGCGGGTGAGATACCGGCAAATCCTGAGATATTATAAAAACAAGTTCAAGCGGATTAATAAGGTAATATGCATCTCAAATGAAGAAAAAAAAATAATGAGCGCCAATTTTCCCAACCTGGAAACACAGGTGGTGAAATATGGAATTGACCTGCGTGAGTTCCCCTATTTAGAACCGAATCACCAGAAAGTAATCGGATATATCGGGAACTTCAATCATCCGCCCAACCAGGACGCCATGGCGTTCTTTTTAGACGACATCTTTCCTTATATGAAACAGCGCATTAAGGGTATATCCTTGCGCATAGCGGGAACCGGGCTCCCCGCCCGGCTTCAGGAGAAGCACGAAGGGGATAGTGCCATCATATGGACGGAAAACGTCGCGACCATTGAGCTTTTTTACCGCGGCATAGGCGTGTTTATCAATCCGATAATCTCCGGAAAGGGCCTCCGCACGAAAATCATTGAGGCCGCCGCCTTTGGCCGGCCTGTCGTATCCTCTCCCCTGGGCGCAGAAGGACTGGACGAGCTGTCCCTAGAAATCGCCGACAGCCGGGACAAATATGTGGAAGGCTGTCTGCGCCTCTTCACCAACCGGGAACATTACCGGTCCGTCAGCGCGCACAATAGATCCATTATAGAAGAAAAGTTTTCAATAGATACGCTATCTCAGCAATTACTGGACATTCTCAAAGACTGATCCCGCGGCAACCGCTCTTTATTTTTATTGCATGGCACTGTTTGGGACGCGCGCCGCCCGTGCCGGGGCCTCACCGAGTCAGAGTGATAACCAGCGTCGCGGTCACCACTAACATATTTATCAGGGGAATAGTTATGGACATGAATGTCTTCCAGGTTTCCACGTTTGATTCCTCGATGTAATAGTAGTTTCCCGGTTCGGCGTAGACCATAAACGGATCAATGGTGACAAAATCGCCCTTGCTGTCCCGATACTGGACTCTGGTAATAGACCCCGTTTCATTGGTGATTCCCGCCAGCATGAAATAATCAATCACTTTCGTCCCGGGAGAATAGGGATACTTACCCGGCTGAGCGACTTCGCCTCCCACATACACATCAGCTTTTGACAGCACGAACTCAATCACCGAGTTCGGCATAACGTCTTTTTTCAGCAGCTCCCCCCTCTTTACCGAATAAACCTCTCCATTGTGGAAAACTTTTATCTTTTCCCAGGGATAATCAAGCTTATAATTGTTGGCTCTCAGTAAAACATCATCCAGAAACTCATCTGAATGAAGCGAGATAAGCTTGTTATAGGTTTCCATCTTTACGGTTACCTTGGGATCGTCATTGCGCATGGGGTCCACATGTATGTGGCTTTCTGGCCTGATATAAGGATTGTTTTTCAGATCACCGATTTTATAAAAATTCAGAAGATCACAGATGACGGTATCCCGGTTCTTTTGAGTAATGATTTTTACATACCGGTTGTCGGCGTTTTCAGCAAACCCGCCTGCCCTATCGAGAACATCCTTTAACCGAAAGCCCTTTTCAATATCGATAAACCCCGGCACTCTGACCATCCCGGAGACATATACGGTCAGCACTTTTGGCTGAAGGAGGGTCGCCTGGCAATGTGATGATTTTAATTCCGACGTTATAGTTGAACAAATTTTTGCTTTGCTTTCTTTTAAGGTCAACCGTTTCATCGAGACAATCCCGATTTCCTCAATGGTAACCATGCCTTCGGGATTTATTTGCTTTTCAAGTATCATCTGGTCTATGACTATGGAAAAGACGTCTCCCGGCCCTACATAATATGTTTCTTCGTCCAGAGGCGAAAACAGGTGTGTCTTATATATCCTCTCAGCATGAGGGCCCCGCGCCCCCAGGGTGACGAAATCCATGGTTTGCTCTGGTTCTGACACAGCCATTACCGGCAGAAGAAAAAGCCAGGACAACAGAAAATGAAAGCTTAGAAGGAAACCCGGCGGAATGAATACCGTTTTTTTCCAGGTAAGCTTAAGCAGGATTTGGGAGACGCCAGTAATGAGAAAACCAGTCATATTATCTTTTTCGGTATTGTTCCCCTGTTTTTCAATTTTTTCCTAACAACTTAAAAAATCTTTTTATTTTTGCCCATTTTGACGTTTTACAGCCGTTCAGGTCCTGGTTTCGGGCCTTTTTTAAAAGTTATATATTATAGGTGTTTTTTGCCCTGATTGCTGCCGAAAGCCAGCCAGGGTAAGACCGGAATTGCATGATGAAAACTCGCACGCTTCTGACAGTTGTCTTCATTTTTTCCTCAGATGTATTTTCCGTGTCCTCAAACCTCAGTCTCGATAACGAGGCCTACCAGTTTCTCAGGAGGATGGAAACTCTCGGGATGATTGTTCTTCCCTCCTCTCTACCCCTTGAGCGGGAACTCATAGCAGCTTTTCTCATCGAAATTTCATCCGGACAGGACAGGCTGGGCGCAGCCGACCGTGAATCATTGCGCAGGATCCGCAGAGAGTTCTGCCGGGAATTGACGGAAAGGGGAGGCGCGGACTGCTCTCCCTCGCCCGATATCCTGTACTGGAAAGATAATAAAGGCCACAATGATATCAGGCTTGATCTTACTCTTGAGAGTTCTCTTCAGGTGGATCCTCAAAAGGACAGAACGCTGTTCCATGGAATGTATGCGCCATCTGTTTTTGGCAGGATAAACAAGAGCCTGCACTATCACCTGACTGTGGATGTAATGGGCGATATCAGCAACCAGAATGAATTTCCTGAATACCTCAATCCCAGAGAGCACGGGATATTGTACTCTATCCCGCCGGATGACAGGGACTTCGGGAACGGCACCAGCAATTACAGGACCATGGACGAATTGAGGGGATACCTGCAATTCTCCCTTCCCTGGTTCAAGGTCATGGCGGGCAAAGACAGGGTCTTATGGGGCCCCGGCAGGGAAACCCGGCTCTTCTTCAACGGCCGGGCCTCGGACTTCGAGATGGTAAAACTTTTCGGCAGTTTCGGAAGACTGCGCTTTTCACAAATTATGGGACGCATGATAGGCGATGAACGGGACGCCTTTAAGAGCGTTGCCGCCCACAGGTTTGAATATACTTTTTATCCTCCATGGATTTCCTCCCTGACCCTGGCCTGCCGGGAAGCCGTGGTTTTCAACGGCCGCACGGCTGAACTTATGTATGCAATTCCGGTGGTCCCGATCTTTTTCGCTGAACATTACCTGGGCGACCGGGACAATACCTTTACCGGCTTTGACATTACATCGGTCCTCAGGCGCAACCTCAAACTTTATGGCGAACTGTTGATTGATGATCTTGAGTCGCCCCAGAACTTTTTCTCTGATTATTATGGCAATAAATGGGCCTATCTGCTGGGCGCCGAATACCTGATCCCGTGGTATACTGATCCGGAAATCTTTATGGAGTTTTCCCGGATAGAGCCGTGGGTCTACACTCATTTCCTTGATGACGGCCGGAATAAATTCACCCACTACGGCAACATATTGGGAGCGGACATGGGCCCTGACTCCGACAGGTGGAGCGCCGGGATTGGATTTTATCCTTTGAGGAAACTCTCTTTAAGCGTTACCTACAGCAGAACCCGCCATGGCGAAGGTTTTGTATTGAATCCAGATTCAATACCTTCCGGGCAGGAGCACTATTTCGGCGCCGGCAATTCCGTGCACGATGTTCATAATCCCGTCATCCACGGCACCAGGAAAAAATTTCTCAACGGCACTATCGAATACCATGACCTGCTTCAGCTCGGGGCGTTTTACCGGCTGCTGGATAACCTCAGGATTCACGGAGAATGTGCTTACGAATACACCGAAAATCCCGATAACCAGGAATCTGTCACAGAAGAGGAAGTGTCTTTCCGCGCCGGGCTTGATTTTGAATGGTAACGGGGCTCCGCCTTACCTCACCAAAAAAGCGATACACGAAAAACAGGAAGTCTCTCAAAGCCCCCTTTCCAGTATCTGAAACATTTCTTCCGTTTCAAGCCTGATGGGATTATTACGGTTGGAAGCGCTGCTGACGATTTTATTCAGATGCCGTTCCTCAAGGCCAAATGAGGCCAGCCCGGGTATCTTCAGTTCCTCCGTCAAGGCCTCCAGCCAGCTGAGAAGGGCGTCACATAAAAACGCCTCTGATTTCTCTTGAGCGGGATAGAGCAGGGCTCCCGCCGCTGCATATTTCTTCAGGAAATGACTATCCGGCGCTCTCTCCCTCAAGGCCTCCACGGTAACTTTGTTCGCCGGCCAAACCAATGCGCCGCAGATCACACCATGGGGAATATCAAAAAATCCTCCAATGGGTCCCGCCAATCCATGGACAACGCCCAGCCCGGTGTTTACCAGGGTAATACCGGAAAGCATCGCCCCGTATGCCAGGTCGGCGCGCACCTTTAGGTCATCATGGCTGCCGGTGCAAGCCGGGATCAGGCTTCGCACAAACCTGGCCATTCCGCTGAATGACAGGGCATCGGTCAGGGAATTACCTGCAGATGAAACATAGGACTCCAGCAACTGGGTAAAAGCGTCCATCCCACAAGCCGCGGTGATATTGAAGGGGCATGACAGGCTTAGTTCAGGGTCAACAATCACCACATCAGGTATGAAATTATCATGACGAAGAGATCGTTTGTATCCATTCTCTCCGGGCATGCTGATAACTGCATTTTTCGTCATTTCAGCGCCGGTCCCGGCTGTGGAAGGTAACGCTATAAAAGGGACCTTTTCTCCATTGTGGGGCCTGCTGCCCTCCATTCCCTCGAGATGATCGAAAACAGAATTCGAGTGCGGCAGCATGGCTGAAATTGCTTTGGCGCCGTCTATCACGCTCCCGCCGCCTATGCCGATGACCACTTTAATATTTTTTTCCCTGAAATCATTGCAGACATCGTCTATATCGCCGACACGCGGTTCACCACCGATAGAGACGTGCAGGGGATACATATTCGTCTGCCGGAATAGTTCATTAATGCGTTCGAGCAGGCCGGACTTCCGCAATGAACTGTTTCCGGTTACCAGCAGGGCCTCCTGACCAAAATTATGAGCCAACTCCGGCAAACCGCTTATTTTACCTGAACCAAAATAAACAGGAGGAACATGGGCAAATGTAAACTCTTCCATTCCGGGAAATGTAAAAACTAAAAGCAATAGCTGAAAAAACCCTTTCATTCTATCCAAAAAAATCATCGGAGTTTATTACAATTGTCCGATTATCAATAATTTTTACTTCTGATGAGAAATCCCGGCTGGCTACACAATATGTAACCTTCGGTACTACAATATGTTGTAGAAACCAAAAAAAAACTGTTTTAAAGAAAAAAAGTGTTGTCAAACACCATGATTAGTTATAACATGAAGAGTGCTTGCTTTTGAAGTTGAGCAAAATTAAAGTAAAAATTAAAGCGATGACATACTTGCCCGTATTCTCCAGATACTTCACGCCCGCTTTTATTCTTCTGCTGTTCCTGAATATCAGTTCGGTTCTGGCCCAGCAAGAAAATTCTGCTGATCGCGAAAGTTCCAGAAAAGCCGATCACGCCAGAAAGGCCTCTCATTATTACGAGGTGTTGATTAAAGACGTGCTTACGAAATACTATGACGAGAGGACCTTCCTGGTGGACGCCAATGTTTTCCTTAAGGACATTAAATCAGGTCCTTCCTCTGAAGATTTCAGCGGTATTCGTGCTCTGCCTGGCCTTCCCATTTTGCCGGATGAACTAAGGACAGATTTGCCGCCCGGCACTTACGATGGAGGCAAAAGAGAATACGGCATTAAGTATGTGGATTTGGAAATCCTGGCGGATACCAGTTACAATGCCAGAGACATTGAATTTATTCAGAAAATGGTGAGCATGGCCGCAAACCTGAATGAATACCGGGGAGACCGGCTCAAAATAAAAAGCGGTATCTTCCCCGTGAAAAAAAAGAAAGGAGCCGGATATGTTCTGGCAGAAAAATACGGCTCTGAGGACCTGGATGGAGAGGAGGGCCCCGGAGACAGGAGCCTGGGATCCAGAAACCCCTTCCAACCCTACGTGGAAAACCTGGCTTCTTTGATACCCCTGTTAATAATATGCCTTTTCATCCTTTTAATTGTCTGGATAGTGACCAAGGCCATGGGGGGGAAGAAAAAAGGAAAAGACGAGGACAGCTACACCACGATACTAAATGAGATAAACCAATTAAAAAACAGCATTCCGGCCGGCCCCGCCACCCCCAATGGCGGTGATACCGAGACAACAGAATTAAGTGAGCTCAAGTCCTTTTTATTGAGTTCATTTATTGGAGATACAAAAGGCAGTACCCAGATTTTCAAAAACTGGATAGCCAATGATAAAGAGAAGGGCCGCCAGGACGCGGGCAGATTGATTAAGGCCGTGGATGACCGTCTCATTACCATTATCACTCCGGAATTGAGCGGTGAAATGGCCCGTGACCTCGAAAATGAAGTAAAAAACATGGATGAGATCTCTATGGAGGAAACCCTCCCCGTACTGAAAGAGTTTAAATCCGATTTTCAGAAAGGGGCGAGTTTTATTGTTAATGAGGATGAATATAAGGATTTATTCGGCTTTCTCAAACAGTTGAATGAACAGCAAATATTGCATTTGATAAAAGAGGAATCCGAAGGCATCATCGGCATGCTGCTGGCCCAGCTCGATCCGGAAAAAGCCAGTCGCATCATTCAAAAAATCGATAAGTCGAAACGGACCAAAATCCTGGCCGGCATGGGAAAAATCGAGAACATCTCAATTAAGGCTTACAAGGAACTGGCTGACCGTATTTCATCCAAAGCCCTGGAAGTAATTAAGATGCGCTATGTTACCTCTGATGGAGTAAGCAGCGTTCTGGAAGTGCTGGATAACCTTCCCCTGAATGTTCAGGATGATTACCTGAATTCACTGGCGGAAACAGATATTCACCTGGCGGAAAAAATCCGGAGCATATTCATCACCTTGCCAGAAGTTGCGGAACTTCCGGACAAATTCCTGGGTACCATCATGAGATCTTTGGATCAGGACACTCTGGTGCTGTGCCTGGTATCGGCTGAAGAAAACCTGCAAGATAAAGTTATTCAACTTCTGCCTGAGAGAATGCAGATGATGGTCAAGTCCGGGATGGAAAGCCGGGCAGACGCTTCTCCTGAAGAGATCGAAACCGCCCAGAAAAAATTACTCCAGAAAATAAGACAGGAGATCAAGGCCGCGGGAGGCAGACCGGAATGAAATTTCTTTGGATTGCCCTTATCACATCAGCGCTTTCCGGGTTTGCGGATGAAATAACAGAGACCCTGCCCAAAGATCATCCCTTCTTTCAAGGTTCCAGCGGTATCATTCAGCTGGACAAAATACTGAAAGAACTGAAGGAAACAATGGGCGATATCCCCCCTGAGGTTGAGAGAATTGCCATCTACCAAATCCGTACAGAGCGCAGGGATTTTACGCCCAGCGTGACCAAATACATACAGGGAAAGATTGAAACCATTTTCCGGGCGGATGGCCGAAGGGATGTGATCTCCCCACCGGAATTAAAAACCCTCACCATTGTTTCCACCGACACTTCTTTTCACCTTTCCAATACGGTGCCAACCATGGGAGAACTTTGGAAAATTGGGGACAAGTTAAGAATTGACGGCTTTCTGCAGGGCAGTTGCGGCAAAAGCGAAGACGGTGACGTAATGCTCAACCTGAAACTGATTAAGCATAAAACCGCGGAGATTCTCTGGTCAGGCGATTTTATCGCCGGGCCCAATAAGGCGAAACCTTCCGTGTTTGATTTAAAATGGTCGGCCTCTCTGCCTTTTAGGCTTTTTCCCATTGATACTGTCTGGGAAAACGATGTCAGATTGGATCTCGACAATCCACTGTTCAGTCAAGTAGCTTTTGAGGTCGCGGTGAGAGAAGCGCTTACCAAAACCAAACGCCTCTATTTTTTCGTTTCAGCCGGATTCAGCTGGACTTCCATGGGCAAAGATGACGCTACTGAAATGATTTTTAAAAGGTTTTATACCATGCAGGCCGGAGTCGGTCTTATCGCGGTCATCATCCAGAGGGCCAATCCGGACAGAGGTTACTGGCTTGGAACTTATGCGGGCGCGAGTTACTACATTCCGTTTTTCTTTACCGGCGCTTTTCCAGCCTTATCTGTTGGATACAGCGCCCAGTTGTCCCGGCATTTTTCCGTGCGCTTAGGGGGTTTATATCTTCCCAGAGGCCGTACTATGACCGGGACCGGAACAATGGGTTCCAATACTCAGGGATTGGTAATTGGTCTTGAAAGTGTGGCATATGAACTGGAGCTACTCAATTATTCATTTTAGTACCATAATAGTCGTATTGGCCTTTTTCTGGGGATGCGCTCCCGGTCCGGAAAAGACGGGCCAGGCGTCTCCCAGCGGAAAACCATTGGAAGAACAGTCTGAACCACAGACAAAAGTGAAGATTTCCTATGGCAATAAATCCTCCCAGATGAGTATGGTGCTGGATATTAACAGCCAGGATGTAAATATAAAGATGTCGGGAGGACGGCAGGAATTTAAGGCAAAAGAATTCCCCTGGCTCGACAAAAAACCCAAAAGTAAAGAGGAGTCTGAACTGCCTCTGGAGCCGGCGCAACAAAAAGCCCGGGAAGCAAAAGGGAAAAAGGAAAAAAGGTCACAGGACGATGAATGGGATGATGTGATGGATATAGCGAAAAACAGCAGTCAGACCAATGTTCAGCAGGTGCTGGCTGAAATTCGCAAAGCCCAGGAATTCTTCTACCAGAAAAAGTATCCCGAAGCCCTGGATATGACAAAATTCTCCCTGCAAAAACACGAAACTGCAGAAGGGTATGCGTTAATGGGAAGCATACTGTATATGATGGGCGATAAACAGGCGGCCAAGGAGTCCTGGCTCCAGTCCCTGCGCTTGAACCCGGACATGCCTGCGGTATCAAACATGCTGGAGAATATAAAGGCCGGGAACTGATATGCTTTCACTCTCTACCCTGTTTGGCGTTGTATGCGGTATCGGCATTGTTGCCTGGGGAGTGTTAAACGCCACCACGGACTGGAAAATATTCATCAGTCTTCCCAGCGCTTCTATTGTTATAGGAGGAACAATTACATCGGCTTTTATCGGCTACCGGTATCGATATATATATAACGCCCTGCTCTCCATCCTCAAAGTTTTCAAACGGCAGAGAATCACCCCCAGGACTCTTGTAAAAGACGTCGGCATGATAATCGACTGGGCAAAAAGGGTGCAGCAGGACGGCATGCCCGCTTTCGAAGCTATCAATAATGAAACCAAAAATGACTTTATTAAATATGTGACGAACCTGATAAGCACTGGATATACACAGGAAGAAATACAGAGTTTTTCCGAAACAACTATAGAGGAACATTATTTCCGCCACCTGTCCGAAGCCAATATCCTTAACACCATGTCCTCAGCCGCTCCGGCTTTCGGCATGATTGGGACGCTCATCGGACTTATTGTGATGTTGGGTAATATGGAAGACCCGTCCCAGATGGGCCCTGGGCTTTCCATGGCGCTCATGACCACTTTATATGGTGTGCTCGCGGCCAGATTCATATTTCAACCCTGCTCAACCAAGGTTAAGCAGTTGCTCGGCATTCAGCGTTTTCGCGAATACTTGCTTCTTGAAGGCTTCATGTTGATACTTGACAAACGTTCCGCCTTTTACATTCAGGACCGTCTCAACGGATTCCTGGACAGGAAACGGCAATACTCCCTGGAACAGCAGGGATAGAGCATAAACTGACGGGAGGCGTTTCCCTTTGGCCTTAAGCACACATAAAAACCGCTACCGGGCAAATGAACCGGAAGAGGTAGGCACTGAAGAATGGTTGCTTACCTATGCGGACTCGATAACACTGCTTATGGCTTTTTTCCTGGTCCTGATTTCCATATCAAAAGTTGACATCGCCTTATTTGAGCAGATTAAATCAGGACTCAGGTCTGAAATCGCAAAAGACAAAGAAGTGAAAACCCCGTTGGCGGAAATCAAGCACGACCTGGACTCTCTCCTGGAACAGGAAAGAGCTGAGAAAAAAGTTATCATCGATATGGGCAGTAAGGGAATTATTATGGAATTCGCAAGCTCTGCCTTTTATGAAGTGGGAAGCGCTGACATAAGCGAGGCGGCGGCAAATATCATTGATAAAGTAACATCGGCCATAAAAAATATTGATTACTATCCTTTTTCTGTTGACATAGAAGGCCATACAGATAATGTGCCCATCAGGACTGTGCGGTTTCCTTCCAACTGGGAATTATCCGTATCCAGAGCCACCAACATTGTGAAATATTTGATTGAATCAGGACTGCAGAGTGAACGACTCAAAGCCGCGGGTTATGCTGACACCAAACCTGCCCTTCCGAACCTGGATCAAAATGGCGCGCCCATCCCGCAAAACCAAGCGCGAAACCGGCGGATAGTAATCCAGATCCATTAATATCTCCACTTTTATTCCGGCTACCTCCCGCAGCCAGGCGACTTTATCCCTATGTCTAGGGTAACCTTCTCTAGGGAAGCAAATAATGTCTGTCAATTCACCATTAAAAAAACTGATGCTCCAGAGTTCATTCAATATGCGGGTTAATGACCATCATCGCTTTTGCCACTCAATCCCGCCGGGAATGAGGATAGTCCAAATGCATTAAAAAAAAGGACTGGTGGGTAGATTGACTAATAATTTCACTGGTTTTTAATATTTTAAAAAAAACATTGCGTAAGATATGGATTTTATTTTGTTTAGAATAGTTTCCTAATGTCATCAGTTAATCATATGGCAAAAGTACCGTTGCTCCAATGAGATGTAAGTACAAAAGATGAACAGCTTTTTCGGGGGGGTGGAATGGTGGAAGTTATGAAAATAGATGATACCTTGCAGGATGTGTCCGATTTTGTGAGAGAAATGAAGGACTACCGGACTGCCAATAAAGTTCAGGTGAATAAGGATACCAGAAAACTGCATATTGAAATTCTCAGAATGCTGAATTCTGTGGACGAAACGGCCAGAAAAACAATAACAGGCATAACTTAATTGTCCCCATTTTAAAACTCAGGTCCTCAATGAAAACATTAATCATCATAATATACCTGCTTTTTATTATCCCAACCGGGATAAGTGCGCAAACGTCTAACTTCCAGCTCGGAGTCATTCTCTTGGGTCCTACCGGTATCAGTGGAAAGCTATGGCTTGATTCCCGGAATGCCATAGATGGGGCGCTTACTTTTAGAGTTTCTGATAATGCCAGTTCACTGTACTTCCATACAGACTATTTGAGGCATACCTTTGGTAAAATCGAGGTTCAGGGAGGCAGATTGCCCTTATACTGGGGTTTCGGGGGAAAATTCCAATTTCAGCAAAATGATTTCCTTATGGGGGTCAGAATACCTCTCGGGGTCAGTTATATCTATGGTGAGTCGCTTTTTGACATGTTTTTTGAGCTTGTTCCTTTTTTAAATATCATCCCTGACCCCGAGTTCAGCTTTACCGGAGCAGTGGGATTCCGCTTATATCTGTAATATCTGTTTTTTCCTTTCCCACTTTTTGCATCACAATTTTACCTGTTGAGGGTGTTGTTCCACACTTCACCTTTCCCCGTTCGCGGAATCCTTTTTGGAGAATCGGGACAGGGTATTCCGTATTTTTATCATTATGCGTTCGGGCTTTGGAGCAATACTTCCTTTTGGTGAAAAAGCACTAAGTAACTAAAGAAAAGAACTGTAAATTTCGATTACATTAAGAAGAGTAAAGGCCAAAATTATGACGTTTTCGTTAATAAACTGCGTCTCTTGGATTCCGGTCATTATTGTTTTGACAGGCTGCAATCCCAGAACCACAGCGTCTGTGAAAATGTCTTACTATGTCTCAAACGAGGAAGCGGTCCGGCTGCTGTCGGGAACATGGCTGCTTCTACCAGTGGTTCCCTATAAAATAAGCGGACTAGAAGGTTATGATTATGGTGATTTTGCCTCAAAATTAAAGAGTGCCAGGCCGGGACAGAAAGTCATCGTGTTCGGAAAAAATCCCAATGCACTTTCCGGTCTTCAGCGCGATACTTACAAAGAGTATATAAAGTTTGTCAGGGAAAACCGCAGGACCATCGACTCTCTCATACATATTTTATTGGAAGGATTTGACGCCAGGGTAACTGTCGCCCCTTTTGTGTTCAGTCATCAGGTAACCGGATCTGAGGATGAATACTACCAAAGGAGGCTTTGTATCCGGGTTGAGGGATGGGACAATCTCAAAAAAGAAAAAATCCTGGAGGGTGAAGCTGCCGTATTACACAGGTCTTCAAAAAAGGAAGACCTGGTCTCAGGAGAGAACCTGTTTTTCATAGGACTGGAAGCTCTTGCGGAAAAATTACTTTACGACCCCTTGGCCGGTCTTTCTCCTGCATCCAGCCCGGATTTTTAGATAACTTTATTAACAAGTGGATATCTTTATGAGAGAACTCTATAATAAATGGAATGAAAGAATCACGCCAATCCCTCATTTCTCTCTCTTATCCCATGAACTCACAAGAAACCATTACCATGATTGAGGGCGAGGTAAAGAAATTCTGGGATGACGGTTGGGTTTTTGTGAAGGCGGAACCGGATAAATTGCTGGAATCGGTATGTCTCTATTTCGAAAGGGAAATACATGTTGAATAAAATGACGGTGCCTTTCGTTATATTTCTCTTTACGGTGATGGTATGTGGTTGTTCATCAAATTTCGTGGTAGTGGATAGGATGGGAATGACCTTCAATCTGACAAGGGTCAAACTAGAGCATGGAGACTTCGTCGAGATCCTGGATGGTGAAGCAATACGAATTGTGCCTCTGCAAAGAATAGAGAAAATCGTACTGGACCCTTCCAAAACCTATTATCGCGATGATAAATTGTATTATCACGCCGTGGTAGAATTAATTGACGGCACCATGATAAAACCAAGAAAAAGCGGCGGAAAAGTGACCAAGTCATTTGTAAACATACACAATACGGTGATTGGCCAGGGTAATTCTGGAGAAATCCTCATCCCGCTGGAAGATGTGAACGTACTCAGTCAATCCAAGCTTGAGTAAAAATAATGTCGCCGCGTTTTAAAATAATTCTCAAATCAGCGGACCCTGATTTGGATGCTGCCGAAGCTGTCCCGGCCTTAATGCGAATTGCCAACGCTTCCCAGCAGGAAGCGGAATTCTGGATTCAAAACCTGCCACATACCGTTACCAGTCAAGCCTCACAACAAAACGCGGTCCGTCTTGTGGAAACCTTTTCCAAAATGGGATTTAAGGTCGAAAGCTTTCCTATGCTTTCAGAAGAGGAAATAAAAAAAGGAGAAACCAACCTCTCAAATTCCATCACAGAGGTCATTTCCTTTTTTTCCGCAAAGAAAAAAAGTAAGCAGGGGTTGTACCTTTCCATAAGTATCATTGCGCTTATCACGATTACTTTTTGCCTTTCTTTATTCACCGTGTATCGGTTGATTAAAAAGAATGTACAACCTGGAAAAAAGGAAGTGAAAGAGTTGATTAAGAAGGGCCGCTACAGTAAGGCCAATGAAATACTTACCCAGGAAATCCAGGCCAGCGGAAAAAATGCCGAGGACTTTTTGAATCGGGCCATAGCACGGATTTTAGAAATTCGGAGAAAGGGGTATGAACTGAACTGGGCCAACCATCTCACCTCCAGCAGCTGGCACGACAATCTAAATAAGCTTCGCAATTATTTTAACTCCCAAGAAGGGGACGCAGCCCTGGATGACCTTAAAAAAGCCAGGAGCCTTGATCCTGACAACCCGGACATTCATAAATGGCTGGGTATACTCTACCAGGAAAAAAGGAAACTCGAAAAGTCGGAAAGCGCATTCAGCCGGGCCCTCAGCCTAAATCCGGGGAGTGTGGAACTGCTTAATTTCCTGGGTTCTGTAAGCATTGAACAGAAAAAATATAAGAACGCGGAAAAATTCATTAAAGCAGCCATCAGGTTGGCCCCGGAAGATCCCTTGAGTTTGAAGAATTTTGGGGCGCTGCATCTGTACCACCGCAGGGATACTGCCAAGGCCTTGAATTACTTTTTAAAATACATGAAACTGAATACAGGGGTGGACTTCGACCGCCATGTTATCCGTGAGGAAATTACCCGGATTCTCTGGAGCAACTATTTCCCAGTTACCCTTAATAAGAAATACGGTGATAAGATCCCTTTTTCAAAATTTGAGAAACAGAGAAAGAGTTTGTTGAAACAGTTGAGTACCCAGAGATCGGCCGATGTATACTGGGAGTTAGGGAAGCTCTTTGCAAAAAGGGGGATGTATCAGGAAGCCATGCTGCAATGGCTGAACGCCCTGAAGACAGATCCTGCCAGACCCGAAATCATCAATGATCTGTATATAGTACAGGGAGCGATGAATTTGTTTTCCCAGGCCAAGGGCACTCTGCAAAACGCTCTTAAATTCAAGGCAGAAACTCCTGAAATGCATTTCGCCCTGGGGATTTTGAACAAATACTATGTGGAAAACAAGGAAGGAGCTATCAGAAATTTTAATACCTACCTGGCGTTTAATTCCATCAAGAACCGTAAACAGGCCACGCTGGAATTAAAAGAACTTCTGGGCGAGTGATAGAAAATTTTGAATTTTAAGTTCTAAATTATAAATTAATCAGCTGTTGAGCCCTTTTTTGTAAATCAGCAATACAGCCTGGATTCTCTGCTCAAATAATAGGTTTTGGCGCAGAAAGAGAGATCGGAGTGTAGCTCAGCTTGGTAGAGCGCAGCGTTCGGGACGCTGAGGTCGCTGGTTCGAATCCAGTCACTCCGACCAAAAAACGCCGAATTTTAAGTAAAAAACGCAAATCCTCCCTTCATGTCATAAATCCTGACAGGGTCAAAAAACCCTAATTTACCCCCATTTACTACCCAAGTGTGACACTTTGAGGCACTTTTGAGGCACTATCACTTTAACACAGGCTATCAAGGACGGACTCAAAAAACCTGTGTCAATTTAAAGTGTCATCCTTGCGGAAGCCCTATTCTATCTAGCATCTCGAACACATCAAAGGCAAGCAACGGCCTTGTTATAAAACAGGAGTATTACAAAATGGGTAATGAAGAAAATCAATTTGAGGCACGAAACCAATTAAACTGTGAAATGGACGTACTATTTTCGGCAATTGAGAGAGCGCAGCATCTTCTTAACAGTGATACCACAGAGGTTGAAACGGCAGCTTTGTGTAATGGAATATGGTACCAATATTGCCGGGTAAAAAGGATAATAGACAAGGTCCTTGACCAGGCAAATCCTGGATTAACTGAAAAGGACAATCTGAGTTAAACCTTAATCCACAGTTTCAATAAGGTATGTTTAAGGTGAAGCTCGTTCGCCTTGAATTCGATTATAACGATAAAAAGCGGATTATCCTCTACTCTCTCTCACTCATTTCCCGCCACAGTTTTTAAGTTTTTCAGCAAGTAAAAGACTCAAACCTTCGACCTTATCCTTGGCAAGGATAGGTGCCGAAAAGGAAATCAATTGTTTTTTACCAAAATACCGCATTTTTCTCTGTGTACCACTGTAAAGTGTCACACTTCTGACTCAAACCATGGTTTTGAAGCCTTACATCTTAGGATTTAGCTTATACCCCAACCACTCCCGCCCCTATCGCGTCCAGGCGCACAGGATGACATGAGAAAGCTACTGCGTGCCCGCATGCTGGCGTATGGACGTGCGTAAAGGGCTTTATGGCAACCCCTCGCGCTGTTTAAGCATGCGTATATAGGAGCCAAGTTAACGTTTACGGTTGGGGGGAGGGGGTATGTGCCGGTCGCGTGGAGTCCTCATATTCCAGGTTAATGGACAGGGCTCATATATTTGTTTTGAATGACAATTAAATCAATCAACAACTTATTGATTAACAAATCCGGGAGGACCATCAAATTTTTATCAACTCATTCGGTGAAATCTCAAGCGCTTTTAGTATTTTAATCACGGTTGATAGTTTCGGGTCAGCTCCCTTTTCCACAATCCGGTAAATGGTCACCCGGTCAAATCCATTTTCCAGGGCGAATTTTTCCACCGAGGGGTAGCCAGCCTCAAGAATGAGGCTTTTTAGTCGTTTTCCGAAGGATTCTTGTTTTTTCAATACCCTTTTTCCAATCAAGTTTGATTGAAAATTTAGGGTTTTATGAAAAACCTATGTTGCGCCAACGCATCGTTATGTTATATTATTAATTACGCTAAATTCAAGGATTGAGCAAGAAAAATGAGAATTATCATTTTTTCCGGTATCTTAGCCGCATTCGTTATAAATACGGTTGCCGGTCCCTTCTGCGTTGTAACAAATTATGAAAGGAATTGCTGGTATTATGATGCAATGGATTGCCGGGAAGACGCCGAGCAATTTGGCGGAATTTGCGTTGTAAACGAGCGTGAAAACAATTCCCCATATCCTCAAGTTGACCCTCTCCCCTATCCGGAATTACCCGACCCGCCTAAGAATAAAAACGAATATGAAATTGTCGGAGAGGCCATGCAGCAGACAGGGAAACGAATACAGGAAAATGCATACCAGATGGAAAGGGCTTATTTGCATGAACAGATGTACTTTAATTCCCTGACTCCTGCGCAGCAGGCAGAATATATCCGAAGCAAAGAAGAATATGAAAGGAATTATTTATTTGCTCCTTTACTTACTTTGAGCGGTGCCGCCTTGTTTGTCTTATTATTTATAGGAATAGCCGAATCATGAAAGTAAGCTGGCTTTTTCTGTCTTCATTTTTTCTAGCTCTTCTTCTATCAAATTGTATTACATCTACCGAAGATAAGACCATAACAATCCGGGATACGGTGAATGTCTATGTAACAGACACATTATACATGGACCCACCAGTGCCTGGGGCGCCGGTAATTACTTCTGCAAGGTCTTACAGGAGTATGGGAGTTGATGACAATTATCATAATTATATTGAGGTTGATTGGGAACCAGTGAATAATGCCATTGGGTATCAAGTATATTTTTGCCGAGGCACATCAGATGGAACATATGCTAAAGTATCTACCGGAACTACTTCAGAAACAGAAAGAGATGGAATATATTTTACTTATTCCGATACTTACTTTTTTAAGGTAACAGCAATTAATAATGACGGAGTAGAAAGTGCAATGTCTCCCCATAAGGCCGTGGTATATGATGGTGCATAAGTAAAACGTATTATGAGATTTGTTTTATTCATTATAATTTTCATGTGTTGTTTGTATTCACAGGATACATGTCCTTACCCCATAGATGCCCAGTGCAATAATGGTTTGGCAACCAAAGGCACAAAGGAAGAGTTGCTTTATGTAATGAGGAATCTATGCATAAACAACACTGATTGTTATGTAATAGAAAGCTGGTTACCAATAATTTGGGATGATTTTTTAGAACAAGCGGAAGTAGTATATGAGCAGGAATATTACATAAGGATGAAGAATGCTAGAGAATATGCAGCAGCGATGGGATATTCACAAGGCTCCGCACAGTATGAACGAGTAATGAATGATACTCTCGCTCTATTAAGCCACATTAGACTGGATTTGCAGAGTTGGGCAAATGATATATATAGAGCCCTATTAAGTGAATATTCAGATATGCAGGCAACCGGTGAATGTCTTATGCCAGCATATGAATTAAGTAACCAAGGACATTTTTTTAGAAACGATAGCCTTTTCCAGAGTTTTTCTATTAATAATGTAGGTGAAGCTTGTGGAGAGCCGCAATTTAAAGTACTTGCAGTAGAATTTAATTACTCAATTGAAGAGTGGGTAGTAAGGGATTCTGGATTCTTTGATGCAATACCTCCAGGGTATTTTTACGACTCTGTTTGGGCAAGTATACCAGCAACAATTCCAGTTACCTCTATTACGGTTGATATCGTTTATCATGAATATCAAACTTGGTCATATGATTACAACGGTGAAATTATTAAAATAAAAGTGCCAGTTTTAGCCTCCCCGTTTAATGGGAAAACAGAATTTTATGATGTCCTCGGGCGGCGAACAGACAAGAAAAAGTGGAAGATTGTTATTCCCCATAAAAAGCGACAGCGGCCTTGAATAATCGAAATAAAACAACCGTCATCAAATGTCGGTGAATGAATATATATTATAGTAGAGGGTTGAATAATTCATATAGAGTAAAAAATATGGGCATATCGCGAGAAAAGAGATTGGGCATATACGGATTAAGTCCCCGGAAGCAGCTAGAGAAGTTACTGAAGGAAGAAAAGAACCCGGAGTTAAGGAAAAGGATAAAAAATTTGTTACGGGATGAACCCGAACGTAAGGAATTATAGATGACTTTTATGAAATACGAAGAGCCGAAGAAAGTCTCCCTGGAATATCGGAAACGGCTCCAGTTAAAGTACCTGAAAAGGAAATACGGAGGCCAGCGCCAGGTAGAGAATACCTTTCCGAAGATGTACCACCCGAAGACAGGGCTGCGTTTGAGCGAACCATACGTTATCTCGAAAAAACCCGCGGTCGTGAAATTAGAGGGGAAGCGAATTTATTAATTAATAAAACGCCACATGAAACCAAAATCCGAAAAAACCAGGAAACGTTACTCCGGGGCATTACAAAAAAAAGCCAAGTTTCTTTTTGAGACCGAAGGCTTTAATTTTTCCCGGATTTGTAAAGAGATAGGAATTACTCACCGCAATATCGTTTATAGATGGTCTAAGAAAGAAGGATGGCAAAAAGGCCGAAATTCAGAATTAGTTGAAGCCACTGCATTAAGTGCCCGCATTAAAAAAGCAAAGGAAGTCGGTATTGATGAAGTTGAGCAGATGTTGAAAGCCAAAGAAATGATGAGTGCCACACGGAGCCAGCAGGAAATAACTATGGTTAAAAAAAATGGAAATTCAGTCCCAATAACAAGGACGGTTTTAAAACCGGATTATAAAATCCAGAGCGAAGGCCTGAAGCGCGCTATGGACCTTACAGGGACAAAAATTGTACAAACTAAGGTTGAACATAAGGGCCGTCAGGATCTTGTTCACAGATATGAATTGCCGATTAAAAAGGAATTATCATGAGAAGATTTTTCGGCTTATTTTTCAAAACTATTGGGATTATTGGATACGTAGTATTTGGAATATTAGGACTCTTAATGTGTTTCGCTATTATTATTAAAGCAGCAGGATTCTGGGGATTTATTGTATCATTCATTTTAACGCCAATTACATTAATTGCTGCACCTTGGTATGCGCTTATTGCTTGGGGAAATTGGATTCCAGTAGTTGTTGTGTATGGCGGAACAATCTTTGCTTCATTTTTTATGGGCATAGGCTCTTTAATTTATGATGATTAAGTATCTCTTTTAGTGGCTTAGAGGTTATTTCTGATTTTCCCCTGATTTAACTTAAAGGAATGGCATGAGCGCGAAATTCAATATAAAAGAAGGCGATATCCGCCTGGTCTGCGGACGATGCGAAACCCGGTGGGTTACGGTGGTTTACTGGAGACACTTGAAGAGGCCGAAGATAGAGGTTTGTCCCGGATGCGCGAACATCATTACAATAGAACGGTATGAAAGAACTGGTAATGGCCGGGATTAAGTCTGCTTTCCATTTTACGAAAGGGGAGCAATGGTAATGCCCGAAGGTAAACAAGAAGTTCAGTATAAACAGGAAGCCATCCTAAAAAACCCAATGGCAGCAACAAAACCTCGGCTCTGACCCATGACCAATTTGAGTACATAGTCCAGGAGTTTGAGGACCGGGGGGACTACAGGATGGTCCTGGTGTGCCTCCTGATGGCCAAGTGCATACGCATAGGGGACATATTAAAGACCATAAGGAAAAAGGATGCGTTCACTCCCAAGGGCCAAATAAGGCCCAGGATGCGCTTTAAAGAGGAGAAGACATGCAAGGAGCGGATAATAGTCCTAGTTGGGAAAAAGACTGGAACCAAGCTGATTACAGCACTGAAAGCTTACCAGGGAGAGATAAAGCAGGTCCCCAGGGATGAGGAAATGTTCTACGGCAGGAAGACCGGGGAGCCCCTGCGGGACAAGGGAGTTAAGTTCCTGCTGTCCAAGTTCGTGGGGCACCGGAACATTGAGCAATGCTCCCCCCACTCGTTCAGGAAATACGGGGCAAAGTTCATGTACCAGAACGGGGTGGACATTGAGGTTATCTCCCAGATACTCAACCACCAGTCAGTCAGGGAAACCAGGACTTACCTGGATATTAAGCCCCAGGAAGTGGAGAACGCTATGGAGATTCTGGAATACTGAACATGCGTTAATGAAATCTATTAATTCGATATTTAGAAAATCATATTTTATAAAGGAACCGTTATTGGCCCTATAAAAAACTTATAAAATACCGAAATTTTGGCAAAATAGCGTTATTTGTAATATAATTTAGAAGGTTTCGTCTAATAAACATGAAGATAATAATTGCGAATCGGACAATAAAAATAAATATTTGTACAATTAAAGGATATTATGGCGGCAAACATTTTAACATTCACAAACGTAAAACGCATTCCCATTGAAATTAAAGAGGAAAGAATTGATTTAAATTCATCTTCCGATTGTGCGGTGAATAATCTTCGAGAAGCTTATAAAAAGCAAGAAAAAGAAGCATTTACTCAGACCCCAGCCGATCTAAACATTAAAACAATATAGATGAAACAAAGTATTCTCTTATCGGCTTTTTCAAAAAAGTCATTTGAGGGCTGTTTTAATTCTAAGTGTTATTCGCAACAAAAGGATTATCTTTATAGTTATTTATCAGTATTAGGAGCTGTTTCCTTCATAAAAGAAAATTCCTATGTGGATAGACATTTTATTCAAGAATATCAAAAGTACTATTCCCTAAATTTCCGCCAGGTTAATAATAAATGTAAAAGATTACATTTTTTTAAACATAAAATCACAAAAAGCCGATTTGAAGCGTTTTTGTTAAATGATGAAGATGCAATAAAGATATTCCAGGAGAGTTACCTTGGATTTCTTGTTATTCGGCCAATAGATACCAAACCCATAGGCAGAACTGTCTTAGCAACTGTTAAAGATGCACAAGAAGAAAAAAGATTCTTTGTAACTACAAGCTATGACGTACATATAGCCGGTTCGAAATTATCAGTT
>JBHPJW010000209.1:0-2196 GCA_042567505.1 Fibrobacterota bacterium | reverse complement strand
CAGCACCGCGATTAAGACCATCACCATCCCAAAAACCGGGGACCCCAGGATGAGTTTGCCTGTGCCAATCAGGAAACAGTTGGAAATGACCACTCCCAGGCCTATGTTCACAAACGTGCCTGCGTTGACGCCCTGCTCTTCGCGGCCGGGGACCTCAGCAGCTATTTCCTTCCAGCCCGGACCGCCCGGGTATACCTTGCGGTAGAACTTTATCAGGTGCTCTTTTGATACCGGCCTGGTAAGCAGGGTTACCAGCACCCAGGCGGGAATCACAAACAGCACGCTCAGGAGTATGGAATAGGGGAAGGTGAACCACTGCTGGTCCGGATAGAGACCGGATAGACCCAGGGCCAGGCCCGAATCCTGGCTGAGGTATTTTACAAACGGAACACCCTTGAAGATAAAGGCGAACACCAGCGCCATGGCAAATGCGGTTATCTCTGACCAGGCATTGACCCTCCACCAGTACCAGCGGCAGATGTATACCGATCCTATGCCGGCCGTCACGGAAAAAACCAGGACCCAGGCCTGGGATATGTCTTTTACGGCAAAGGAAACCAGCGCTCCGATAAAGGCCAGGCCTATGATAAAAAGCCGGGCCGCCCGTACGTATTCCTTTTCTTCCGCCCGTTTCCGGAAAAAGCGCTTGTAGCAGTCGTTGACAAGAATAGAAGCGCCCCAGTTCAGCTGAGTATCGATAGTGGACATGAAGGCCGCCAGGAAAGAAGCTACCATCACGCCGAACATTCCTACCGGAAGCATTTCCCGCATCATCAAGGGGTAGTACGTTTCCGCGTCACTCACTTGTCCGAAGTACGCCATGCCGCACAGCCCCACTACTATCCAGGGCCAGGGCCGCAGGCAGATCATGGCGATGTTATACCAGAGATAGGCGAACATGGAATGCCGCTCATCTTTGGCGGCAAACAGACGCTGGGCGAGATATCCTCCCCCATCCACGTTATACATCACTATCCACACCACCAGCACCAGCACCAGGAACTGGGTAAAGGGCGTGAATTCCGTAACCGGCGTTATCCTGGGGATTATCTCCAGCACCGTCCCCGGCTCAAAACCGTGGGCGGCTATTTTTTCCTTAATGATGCCAATACCCCCCAGTCTGACATAGGCGGCAACGGCCAGATAGATTGAGCCGGCCATGGCGATGATGAACTGAACCACGTCAGTGGTCACCACTCCCCATAATCCTGAGAGCACGGTATAGATGACGGTCAGAGCGAAGAGAACTACCACCACGATCACCTCCGCGTCCAGGCCCATAATCTGGGTGCCCGCTTCCCAGCCCATGATGGTGACGGTCACTTTTGCCATGGCCTTCATAACCCAGGCGATAATGAGCAGGTTCTGAAACAGCCCGAACCACACAGCGCGATAGATGCGCAATCCTACGGCCGGTTTTCCATCATAACGCAATTCTATGAGTTCAGCGTCCGTGGTAATGCCGGCCCGGTGCCAGAGCCTGGAAAAAAGAAACACGGTAAAGATGCCGCCGATGCCCCAGTTCCACCACATCCAGTTTTTCCATATACCTCCCTTGGCCACCAGGCCCGAGACCGCCAGGGGCGTGTCCGCGGCAAAAGTGGTCGCCACCATGGAAGTGCCCACCACCCACCAGGGCAGGCAGCGCCCGGCCACGAAGAACTCACTCATGTTTTTCCCGGCCCGCCGGGAAAAATAGATGCCTATATAAAAGGTGAAAGCCAGGTACAGGGCGATAATGGATATGTCGACGGGATGGAGGTTGGTGAACATGGGTGCTCAGCAATATGAGTTGTGAGTGGGAAGTGGGGAGTTTTAGCACTCCCTACTCCTTTCTCCCTACTCCCTACTCCCTACTTTTAATTCCTCATACCTCACACCTAAAACATCTCCTTATTGCCTATGGTTTCTTTCATGAGAGCGGGAGAGGTTTCATTTTTGAAGTTTCTCATGTATATAGTTTCCCTTTTTATTAACCAGTAATATGACCGGCACGAAACCGGTTCCGTAATTGGAACTGAAAGCCTTGGCGGTGTCTTGAAATACCGGTACATTGACCTTGTAAGTTTTTATGAATTCACCGATATTTTTTTCAGTGTTTCTGGCAGTGGCGATGCACGCCATTTGCAGACTGTCTCTCTTCATTTCTTTATGGAGTTTCAGCATGTGCGGGATGGTTTTTTTACAGTGCCCGCA
>JBHPJW010000208.1:0-2216 GCA_042567505.1 Fibrobacterota bacterium | reverse complement strand
CGGCCGACCCCAAAGCCATAAGCTTCGTGGGACACCAGCAGGTTTTTGAAAATGCCGTGCAGGCCATCAGGACAGGCAAGCCGCCGGCCGTGGACGGCAAAGAGGGAAGAAAGGCCATAGAAATTATTCTGGCCATCTACCAGTCGGCGCTCTCGGGCGGCAAACCGGTAAGCCTTCCCCTAAAGAAAACGCCCCGGCTCAAGAGGGGATTAAAAGCATAAATCTTAGCACAGGATCTCATAGTAGCGGCGTACCGCCCTCCTTCGTCCCGCAGCGGTACTTCGGAGGACGAACCGGTACGCCGTTACAATTTTTCTATGATGCGCTCAACATCATGATCCCTTCTTCCGGGTCATGGTATGAAAAGGCCGGCCTTCAGTGTAATGACGAATCTCCTCTCTGAGGCCCCGCACCTCCTGCGGCCCCTCTTTTTCAACAGCAATGTCCAGGGCTTTTTCCGCCGTCTTAACGGCTTCCGGGAACCTTCCGACCTCTGAATAGACCCGGGCCAGGGTCCTGAGCAGAGGTTCCTGCCTGTAATAACTGAGTTCATTGGCTTTTTCCGCCAGCGATACTGCCCTGGCCGGGTCGCGCAGCCCGGAATCCCGGGACAGCACGTGAAGGCTGGCCAGCCGGCCCATGGACCAGGGATCGTCGGGTGTCAGCTCAAGCGTTTTTCTATAACACTCAAAGGCTTCTTTTTCTTTTCCTTGTTTCTGATACATGATCCCCAAATCAAAATGAGCATTGGTATATTCCGGATCCGTTTTAATAGCCAATTTCATATAAGACGGTCCTTCGCCATACGGCTCGCGCATCCAGGCCATGATAACCAGCACCTCGGCTTTGAATTTCGCGTCATCTCCGGCCGCCTTCAGGGCCTTTCGCAATTCATCCCAGGCCTCGCTTGCTTTATTCTGGACCACGTAGTCCCGGGACTGTATCAGGTGCTTGAAGTGGTTCACGGCCGGCATGGTTATCCTGTTCAGATCACCATAGGCGATGTTCACGAATTCCGGAATGTTCACGGCCCGGTTGTCAGCCGTGGCCTTTGGTATCAGGATGGGCGGCGTGTCATTCCCCTCCTCGTCAATATGGGTCAGGAACATCTGAGTGAAGGGCGAGAAAGCCTTGGAGGAAAACACCATCCAGCGCCCGTTTGGTGAAAAGCTGTGCCAGGAATTCATTTTGGAAGTATTGCACCTCATCTGGCGCGCCGGACCACCCTCCAGGGGCACTATCCAGAGCCGGCTGTCCGGCCGCATCAGCAGGCCGTTGCGGCACTTGACGAAAACGACGAATCTGCCGTCGGGGGTGACCTTGGGGAAATTGTTGCTCATGTTGTTATCCGACGCGCCTTCAATGGGAACCGCGCGACCTCCCCGGCCGTCATTAAAGGGCATCCGGTACAGGCTGTACTGAATGGGGGTTTCTTCGGGGGCATTGGCATGGGCGGGCATTTTCTGTTCTTTAACATACGGGTCCCCGGCCGGAGCCCGGGCAAAGACAATATCTTTCCCGTCCGGCGTCCACACGGGCGTGCAATGCACAAAAGAGGAGTCATCCGCCCCGGGCAGCGCTTTTATCCTGCCCGTGTCCCTGTTGTACCAGGCCAGGATGCCCCTGGTGGGATAAAAGACCTGGATAAAATCGCTCTTCATGTAATTGACCACGAAGATAGACTCGTTTACCGTGGTGATGACATATTTCCCGTCCGGGGAAACCTGGGACATGAAACCCAGGGTCTTTTTCCCTTTGGGTTTATCTTTAAATCCGTAGTTCCAGCTGATGAGGTCCTCTTTCTCCACAGTCATTTCTTTCTCAAGCGGAAGCAGACCATAGGCGCCTTTGTCACCCTGAGGGCCGTCGATATCCATGCCCAGCCATTTTCCATCACTGGAAAACGAATGACAGTTGGCGCAGGAGTGGATCTTTTCCATGACCACGCGGCTTTTAGGCAGGGAAACATCGCGGAGCCGCCATTTGATAAGCCGCTGCGCGGCCTTGGACAGCGGCTTGATTTCCCCCTTATCATTTTTGGAGGGCATGATGGGAACATCGCGGTAAAAAATGGGGGCGCCCACGGAATCGCCCGAGGTCTGGAAGACCAGGGTTCCCCGCGAGCGGACCTTGAAGGCCTGGTCTTTTTTAAAGCCATATATAGAGACCGACGCCCATTGCTCCAGCGATTTCCCTTTTATTACAGACCAGGTCTG
>JBHPJW010000207.1:0-2221 GCA_042567505.1 Fibrobacterota bacterium | reverse complement strand
GTTTCCGCATGGATAGGCTTAGGTGGATTTTTATCAAAATGATCTGAATTCGATTTAACTCAACCGGAAAAAATTGATTCTATTTAGCCAAAAACCGGGCCGGATGATTAAAGGGGGAGTATTTTTACGTCCGTTTTTCCTCAGGCGGAAAAATATTACTCTTCGGCCGGTTATCTTTCTGTGGCTTGTGCTGACCCTGGTTTCATCAGGGCTTCCTCAGGATTACAGCGCATGGACCTATTCAGCCACTGTCACGGTAAATACCTCAGGGCTTGGTATTACAGGCACGGTAACAAATTATCCACTCCTGGTGAGGTTGAACTCAGTCAACTTTGACTTCAGCCAGGCCCAGTCAGACGGGAGAGATATCCGTTTTTCCACCTCCGGCGGCAGTCCGCTTGCTTATGAAATAGAACGATGGAATGCTTCCGTGCCGGCTGCTGAGATATGGGTGAAGCTGGATAATATTGACCTCAACAATTCCTCCCAGTTTTTCCGGATGTACTGGGGCAACCTCAGCGCAGCCAGTGAATCAAACCCGGAAAATGTTTTTGAGACCGCTAACGGTTTTGACGCGGTGTGGCATCTGGGAGAGGATGGAAACTCAAATGTCGGCGGATATCAGGATGCCACCGCCAATGCCTACCATGGGACAGGCGTCGACATGGACGCCGGCTCTGACGTGAGCAGTGTGATAGGCATCGGCCAGCAATTTGACGGAACAGTTGATTACATTGAAATTGCCGGCAGCGCCGGCAGCCAGTTGAATTACGCCGAAACCGGAACATACACTATTTCCGCCTGGGCCTATGCCACGGCTGTTTCAACCATCAACCAGCCAATAGTTTCAAAAGGAGACCATCAACATTCCCTGCAACTGATAAGAGACACTGGCGAATGGGAATTCGTGACGTTTACCGCGGGTTGGGAAGTGAACCAAAATGCCGCGCAACTGGGGAGGTGGGTGCATGTTACCGGTGTAAGGAACGGCACAGGTCAGGTCCTTTACGTTGATGGGGTTTCAGTCGTATCCGCCCCTACCATAATAGCATCAACCGACGAATTCAGGGATGAGACTCATAACGTCTGGTTGGGCGCCAATGCCGAGCAGTCCGATTATTTTTTTGACGGCAGCCTGGATGAAGTGCGTATTTCAGGTGTTGCCCATTCAGCCAATTGGATAAGGTTGAACTATGAGACCCAAAGGGCCAATCAGAGTATTATCAGCATACAACCGGATGAGGATCTCTCGAATTGGGGACAGCAGGTCCCTATTTTCTTAAATACCACCGGTACCGGGGCTGATGTCACCGGTACGGTTTCCAATTTTCCCCTGCTGATACGCCTTACCTCCGGCAATTTTGATTTCAGCCAGGCCCAGGCAAACGGAGAAGACATCCGTTTTACCACTTCCGGGGGCAATATTCTTTCCCACGAAATAGAGAGGTGGGATCAATCGGGCCAGGTGGCGGAGGTATGGGTCAGGATGAATCAGATAACAGGAAATAATGACGCCCAGTCCATTATCATGTATTATGACAATCCCTCGGCAAATAGCGCCTCAAACAGCGCCGCGGTGTTTTCCGGCGGCAACGGGTTTGCCGGAGTATGGCATATGGACGCTACCCTCGCTGATGCCACTTCAAACGGGAGGAATGGTACCAATTCCGGCTCCACTAACATCACTGGCCAGGTGGCCGATGGCCGCGATTTTACTTCCGGGACGAGCATATCCGTATCCGGGCTCATGGGAGCGCCGTCTGATATAACCCTGAGCGGGTGGGGGAGGCTGGACGCGGTGGATGTTTCCGGCGCTGAGCTTATCTCCGTGGGTGATTATGCCGCCATTCGGTTGGATTATTTAACCGGGAGCATGGGACATTATTATGACGGCAGCACCTGGTTATTGGTAAATTCCAGCCAGTACCATGCCGGCACGGGATGGCATCATTTCGCCTATGCCATCGATGACCAGGCAAACAGCCAGATACTCTATATAGACGGAGTTCAGGCCGGCACCGGCAGCAATACCACATCCATCTCCTATAGCGGACTGGGTTCAAATACAATCATAGGAAACCACGGCAATGGAGGAATTAATAGCAATTTTGATGGAACTATTGATGAAGTAAGGGTATCCAACACGGCCCGCAGCGCTTCATGGATAAAACTCTGTTATGAAAACCAGCGTTCAAACCAGACGCTATACACCATCAGTTCC
>JBHPJW010000206.1:0-2225 GCA_042567505.1 Fibrobacterota bacterium | reverse complement strand
AGAAAAATGTTTATACATATAGTTTAGATCAAGAAGAAAAAAAACATATAGATTTCATTAGTGGTGGTAAAAAAAATAATAGCTTAAATATAGAGAGAGGAAAGTTTGCTTCGGTATTTTCACCACCACCACATCAAGAACATAATCCTCATAATGATCTTCAAAATGTAGCGCCAATATCTGTAGTTCCATCATCAAGGATGGTTGATGACAATTCATATCCTATAAGCCACCAGCATACCGTACCGGCTCTTTCTACTGGTTCCAACTATCTCAACCAAAATTCAGAACCATTAAGATTGGCTAATCTGTTTGCAGAGAATGTTAAAAGGTTAAGGGGAATACAAACCTCACAAACAGAACTGGAAAAGTGGGCTCGCGTTGTAGAACAGGCTGTCAATAACAATGGTTATACATATCAACAAATTGAAACGGCAATCAATTTTGCTTTTTCTGGTGAGAAAGGATGGGATGGAAAATTCTGCTGGGCGGATAATGTGAGGAGTATGGAATTTTTGATCCGGATGCTTAAAGAAGAAAAACTGTATAAAGGCTTCATAACGGAAGATTTAGATTGTACAGACATTCAAACTACAAAATACAACTGGAGGTAATTATGGATGAATTTTCGGATGAAATACAAAGTATTATTAATGAAATCCAGAGCGGAGCCCCAAAGAATTTTAGCCGAAAATGTGGATTTTGTGGCAAAGATTATTCCGAGTGGAATATGATAACCTCTAATCCTGGCCCTACATTTATGCCAGCGGATATACCAGAAGCAGGTTTTGAATTCTGCTGCTGGAAATGTAAAACATTTAATGAACGTCGCGAACTTATCGAAAGATCCGGAGTTCAGGCGGTAATAACATCAATTCCGAAACTTTATGTCAATTCAACATTTGCAAATTATATCCCAGTAACGGAACATCAACTTAAGGCTAAGTCATTGTTAATGAATATAGAACACCCAAGTGGATCAATTTTAATGGCGGGGCCGCCCGGTACAGGAAAAACTCATCTGGGTATTTCAGTGCTCTTAAATATGATTTATAAGGACAATAGAAAATTGAATTTTGTGAAAGCAATCAATGTTTTGCTCCAAGTGCGTAGCAGCTATAATTCCAATAATAATATGTCAGAATTAGAAGTTATTAACAAATACTGCGAGAATGATATATTGGTTATCGATGATCTGGGATCAGAAAAAGGTACAGACTGGGTCAGGCAGCTTTGGTACGAAATCATCGACAAGCGGCATAGTAATGGGTACGCGACAATTTACACAACCAATCTGACAAAACGGCAGATATCTGATCAGCTTGGAGATCGTGTAGCGTCAAGGCTGTCTGAGGGAATAATTTTACCGATAGTTGGGCCGGATCATCGATCAAGATAGACAAATGATTGAATCCATACAAATAAATTATTTCGATGGTTTTTACAATTTAAGAACCATTTTAAACGTTGATTTTGAACAATATTATGTTATTCAGGATGTAAAAGAACGAATAAAGGACGCAGATTGTCGAAATTATATTGGAATAATGAGTATTAGTGAAAAGGATATTATTTGCCAATTAGTCTATGATGTAGAGGATGAAAAAATTGTTGGAATATCAAAAGTACAATTAATAAAACGAACCGTGTATTACGAAGCACTATATCCTTATAGTGAAAATGATTGGGTATGTAAAAATCCACAAATTATGGAATTACCGAAGTTGGAAACTATGGCCTCCATAAAAAGGAGGAGGAAAAAATATTTACCGGGATGGTCGGAACCAACATCCATAGACTTATCCAAAAAGGATAAGGAGTACCTTGAAAATTGTAAAAACAATGCTGATTACAATGATTTTATTGTCTATAAATCGATACAGCAGAACGAAGGAGTTATGACAGAGACATTAGAAGATTCCACCAAACTACCGGAAAGGGAAATCGGAAAATCCCTTATAAGATTAATGAATACAGGATATATCAAACGACAAGGTCATAATTTCTGGACAACTGTAAAACACGAATATGTTTCATAATTTATCAAAAAGAATATGACTGGAGGTCAGAATGACGGGGTAACTAAAAAAGGAGTGAGTCATGAATAGTACTAATGAGAATCATAATTGTAGTAACCTAATAACTTTGTTAAAAGATGGAATTGAACATCTACCTAAATCGCTAAAAGAAAAACTTAAAAAAATCGAAGAGGAATTAGATTTTTT
>JBHPJW010000205.1:0-2231 GCA_042567505.1 Fibrobacterota bacterium | reverse complement strand
TTCACTGATGGGGATTGGCGGGGCACCCAGATATGTGAGGAGATTTAGCCCTTCGGGCTGTACGCTGCCACGGCTTGGGAGGGGAGCTGTGTTCCGCAGCCCTTTATATCCGGCTCGCCGGGCATGTGTTCTATGCGCCCGTTCTCCGTTTGACCTCTGAATTGTGCAATTTACAGACCAGGCAGATAAAAAGACAGGATTGTGGAATATCAATAAAAAGAGGGGTATAATTGATGGAACACCATGGTGAACGGCGGTAGCTGGTAATGCGCAAAGAAGAAGAAAAAGAAATTGAGGATCTGCTCAAGGTAAGAATTGAGACGCTCAATGAACTGGACCTTCAGGAGGAGGACCTTGAACCGGATGAAGACCCCCAGGTAATTTCAAAACGGAAAGCTGAATTCAACAGGGCCGTCAAGGACATTCCCAAGGGCAGGGAAGGGCTTGATGCGCTCAACCAAAGCGGGCCCGCGAACCGGGTGGAAGAAAGGCTTTCCCAGGTGGGACCGGGAGATCCGGAAGGTGTGCCATACAGGGAGTCCTTTTCTCAGGTTGAGTGCGCGGAAAGGGATTTTGCCTATAAAAAACACGTTCTGCTGGAATACAATCAAACCCTGAAGTATGTGCACAGACTGTATGGATCCCTGACAACAGGGGCAGGGACCAGTTACCGGCACATCCAGCACGCGGTTGAACCTTTCATGACCATCCTGGAATCTGATCAGGCCATAATCCAGAACCTGTCCACCTTTGTCTATTCAGAAAACGATTACCTGTATAATCATTTGATCCGGGTATGCCTGCTGTCGATAAACATCGCCGCGGCCTCGGGGTATTCCAAACAGCAGGTGGAGGAAGTGGGTGCCGCCGCCCTTCTGGCGGATATTGGCATGACCCTGATAGATGAGAAAATTCGGCAGAAAATGAGCCCGCTAGACGAGGATGAGATGTATGAGGTGCAGAAACACCCCATCCTGGGGGTATATTGCCTGGAGAGGATAAAGGACATTTCCAATCCGGTGATGTTTGTGGCCTACCAGCATCACGAGCGGCTGACCGGTGTGGGGTATCCCAAGGGACGCAAGGGAAGGCTGATCCATAACTATGCCAGGATAGTGGCCATCGCGGACGTGTTTGAGGCCATGTGCAGCGAGCGTACTTACCGTATCGCTCTTAATCCCAACGAAGCGCTCAAGAAGATCCATCAGATGGCGGAAATGAATCTGCTTGACAAGAAATTTGTGAACAATTTCATAAAGAGCATATCCCGCTATCCGGTGGGCTCCCTGGTGAAGCTGAGTGACGGATCACTGGCAAAAGTTATTCAAGCCAATGTGGACCAGCCGGACCAGCCCGTGGTGGCGGCCATTGCCAATGAGAACGGCCGTTTTGTGGCCGAGGACCGGATAATACGCCTGGATCTTGCCAAAGACAAGAGCGTGGAAATAAAAGCAGCCATAGACAACCGGTCCGGTAAAAACGATCTCATGCTGGGCTTTTAACCCAATTCCGTTTCTTCCATTACACCCCGTTTGTTCACTACCAAAGCACCTGCCTGAACCGCTGAAGTTCAGGATCCCGCCAAACAAACCGGCCTCATTCCGGCCGCCGTCTGCCGCGGCGGAAACCGGGAGCCGGAATCCTGCCCTGAATTTGACTTTATCCTGCAGGAAGAGGGACCGGCAGGGCCGGCTTGTATATGGTTGTTCTTGCCGTGCAAGCGCATCTGGTTTCTGCCGGATCAAGAACCTATTTTATACTTTATTTGTAAAAGAGATGGTTGTGGCGGTTTTTCCCTACTTTATAAGTTTTGAGGTATCATTAGTCATTATGCTCCTGCGGCGGGTCATTGGGTCGTTGATGGTATATTCCTCCGGTTTAATGATGCGTGAGGGCGAAGTTCATCTAAGGAACGATGGCCCGAGCCTAATGGCCAATGACATGCCGGTTGCCTCAATAAATGCGAAAGGGGCACATAATGCCTAATGGTACCTCGCCGCCGGGAGACTCCACAACTCCCATATCCCAGGAATCCAAACAACAAGCTGATTTCTTCACCCCAAGGTTTCCGGCGCTTATTTCGTGCCTGGTGATTTTCCTCCTTCTCATCTCCGGTTGCGCGAATTTCCGGGCCTACTTCAACGCCTACTACAATGCTCAGAAAGCCTTTGACAGGGCTGAGAGACTGAAGACCAAAAGATTGAAGAAAAATCCCCTCGATTCCATAGATG
>JBHPJW010000204.1:0-2248 GCA_042567505.1 Fibrobacterota bacterium | reverse complement strand
TCATTTTTCAAAATCGGTCATTTTGAACATCATATTCTCCGATATTTAGAGAAATTTTCCTCGGGAAGTCCCTCTATATTGCAATAGATGAGATTGACCTTAACCATATTACTGATTATCAGGATTTGAGAGGACTATCTCCAGGTTTATCTCTTAATTTTCTCATGGAATCTCCTTCCAGGTTAAATTTGACAGAACCGTGAACGAGCCTGTCGCAGATGGCGTCGGCAAGTGTGGGGTCTGGGAATCTTTTATGCCATTCTCCTGCATTGTATTGTGAAGTTATGATGAGAGGCCACTTCTGGTCCCGGTCCTCAATGATATCAATGAGGTCGCCGAGATCCTTTTTGGTAACGTCACCACCAACGAAGTCGTCGAGGATAAGAACCTTGATTTTGTCAAGCTTATCGATGTATTTGGCGTACATGCCCGTACCCCTGGCAGCGTGGATTTCCTCAAAGAGCCTGCCGTACATGATTTTGACAGCCTGGTGGCCCATTACGCACGCCCTGCGGCCGATGGCTTCGGCTATATATGTTTTTCCGGTTCCGGTCGCTCCCGAAATAATCAGGTTCTGCGCGTTGGTTATCCACGTTTCACTGGTAAAAGGCATGATGTCCGATTTTTTCAAGTTTCGGACTGCTGAGTACTTTATGTTCTCGATACAGGCCTGATTGGGCTTGAAGTTCGCGCGTCCCAGCATCCTGGCTAATTTCCGGTTTTTCCGCGCGCTGAATTCGTCTTCAATCAGCAAGGCAACGAATTCCTCATGACTCAGCTCACGGTGATCTCCGTTTTTTAGCCGCTCCTCCAGAGAGCGGGCCATATAGGACAGCCGCATCTGACGCATCTGATGTAATGTCTGTTCCAAGTGCATGTCAACCTCCTCCCTTAACCCTGAGCGTAGTACTGGCTGCCGCGCAGGTTATCATGGACAACTGTAGGTGTTGCGGGTTCAGTTTCACCAAAGGGCTGGGCGTCCAGGCCCTTCTCAAGAATGGCCTTGAGGCTCTTATAAGAGACGCTTTTGAAATACAACGCTCTCTGACAGGCCTTCTCAAGCCTTTCAGGGGAAAATTTTCTGGCCAGCCGAAGAATACCAAACGAGGACCGGTAACCTTGCTCGGGATGTTTGCGCGATTCCATGACGTATTTAATGGCCTCCGCAACGCCGGGGCCTATTTCCCCGCCTTTGAATATGAGCCAGGAAGGCTTGATGCCTTTGACAAACTGGTGATTGGCAGGCATATGTTCGGTTACCGTGGTATGCCGGTAGTTGGGCGGTTGCTTCTGATGTCTGACAATGTGCTCCCCTTTGTGGTATATCTCAATGAGATTGCCTGTCTGATAAACGGTCACTCTTTGCTTCACAAGAGTATGAGGAACGCTGTAATGATGACAGTCAAAGGAGACATGGTAATCCGGACCCACCAGGACATCGTCCTTCATCTTATTGATGGAAAATCGTTCCGCCGGAAGGGGCTTTGCAAAAGGCTTATCCAACTCCAGAAACCTCTGCTTCCTGCTTTGACCACCGTATTCCTTCATAGGCCTGTTGTTGAACTCCTCCAGCAGCTCCTTGACAGTGTGGTTGATATCGGCAAGGCTGTAAAAGGTGCGGTTCCGCAGGCGGCCGAGTATGAACCGCTGCAGATGCAGTACATTACTCTCCACAACGGCTTTGTCCCTGGCATGCTTTACCCGGGCGGGTAAAATGGCCGTATCGTAATGTTTGGCCATCTCGTAATACAGCGGGTTAAGGTCGGGCTCATACCAGCTGGGCTTTATGACGCCAGATTTCAGGTTATCGGGGACAAGAGCACCCGCAACACAACCGTAGAACTCCTGCATGCGCACATGGGAGTTGACCCATTCCTCTCCCTTCTGGGTATGGGTGCACTCCGCATAACAATAGCTGCTGGCCCCCCACGCAGATATGTACATCTCCGTAGGAACTGCTTCGCCGGTCTCCCGGTCGATGTAGCTAAGGCTGTCTCCGCTGTAATCAACAAAAAGCTTGTCGCCGCCCTTGTAGTCTACCCTCATCTGCAGATCGTGCTTGCCAAGGTACTCCCTGAAGTCCTCGTAGAATACGCTGCGCCCGATACCATCGGGACATTCATCACGAAATTCCTCATACAAAAGCTGACGGGTTGTGTGCGGCTTGCAAACTTCCCTGGCAATGTATGCATAATCCGGTTTCGTTTTGGATTTGGCATTTGGGTCGCCCTCTTTTGCCGGATAAAGA
>JBHPJW010000203.1:0-2263 GCA_042567505.1 Fibrobacterota bacterium | reverse complement strand
CCAGGGAAAGATTCCGGCTTTCGCCAGAATGACAGCAGCAGGCCTCTGCCTGTCGCTTGCGGGATGTTTCCTCTCGGAAGAAAAGAAGACCGCGGGCGGTGAAGACTTTCCCAATACCATAAACCAGTCAGTGGCCTCTTTCATGGACGAATCCTCCGGCTGGAACAAGATGGACAGCGTTTCCCGGCCCCTGCCCACCGTTCAGATAGATGGGGCGGACATCGTCTCACCGGGCGGAAGCGCCCCGCTGACCAAAAAGACCCAATCCACTGTAGACGACTCCCTGATCCTGGATTCCGTGGTCACGGACACCGCGGGCGACACGGTCTGGACCTTTATCTGGAAGTCAAATTCCCAGGCAGCGGTCCGGGAGACAGTGGTAGTGCTTTTCGATGACAATTACCTTGATGATGATCCTGCCAATGATAACGCGGTAACAGCTTACGGCAACGTCTACAACAGCTTAAGCGGTGAGATACTAAGCTCATACCGCTACCGGGACGCTGACGGAGACTCGCTTTTGACAGTCATCAGCGGAGGGACAAACCTGGCTGAATTCACTGAGATCCTCTACCTGGGCATCTACCAAACCACCAACATAACGATCATTACGCCCGGAGAGGACCTGTCATTCGCCACTGCCGAAGACAACATCACGGCCTCCGTGAAGTCCGTGACCACCGGCCTGTTGGGGGACACGACATACTACGCGGAAGCGCTTGACGCGGACGGAGACTCCGTCCTGCATCCCTCCGCCGGCCGGGCGCAGAACCTCGCCCGGCACACCAGTATCATATACCTTCCGGACTCCAAGGTAATCCAGGAAACCCTGGTGGAGGCCGGACCGGACCTTGATTTCGGCGAGGCCAACAATGAAGCCACTCTGGACAACCTGATTCTGTCTCTGAAGATAACCTATATGAGAAGGCATAACGGGCACGTGCTGGAGATCTCTGAATGGATGGACGCGGACGGGGACTCTATCATCACACCTGTCCCGGGACGGCAACAAAACCTGGCGCTGTACCGGAAGACCACTGACCCGGCCTGGGTTTTATACGACAAGCTCATCGAAGAGATACTTGTGGACGCGGGCCCGGACCTGGATTTTGACCAGGAAGCGGACAACCGCATCATATATCTGAAATCAGTCACTTTAAACGAGCCTGCCGATACGCTGGAGTTCATGGAAGCCACGACCCCGGACGGGGAAGGCTACGGCTATGACTCTTCTTCTTCCGACTCCTTTGTGGTGGATCTCCAGGTATATAAAAAAGGGTCGCTGCTGACTCCCCTTACCCAGAGCGACAAGGGATTCCTGCGCATGCTGGCTTTTCCTTCTGACAGCTCTAAAAACTATATGCTTAAATTCTACGGAGAGAAAACATGGGTGACGGGCGCCAGCGATGTATTGCGCATTACGGGAAACAATCCCGATTCAACCATTAACCCCGCCGACACCGTCGATGTTGTTTTTGAATCCTACTCCGCTGATGACGATACGCTGGCTTTCAAGCTCATCTCTTTTAAAATAGGACTCGGCAATGATCCTGCAGCCGCGGACGACGACGCTCTCTACGCCTTCCGGATTATGATAACCAACCGGTTCAGCCCGGAGCGGTATATTGACTTCACTTTTACTTCTGATTCCCCCATCAGCGCGGACAGTGAACCGGTAAGCGGCCGGATTGACGTCATCTGGGAATATGATTCCGGAGCATCGCTCACCGTGCAGGCAGTGCTGTCTCCAGACGGACTGGAAGCGGAATATACTGATACAAACAGCGGAAGCGGCACCATCAGGTGGGACAAAGACGGCAAGTTGCTGGAGTGGAATGAACGGTAATAGGTAGGATAAGGATTGGAGTTTGGATGAGGAGCATATGTCCGTCACTTCGAGCGAAGGCCCATCCCTTAACTCCTATGGGTGGTATAGGATGGGCCGGAGTCGAGAAGTCAAAACAGCCGATAAGGAAACGTCATAACCCGGCCCCGGAATCCCGTATCGACGGCTCATGGCATGTACACATTTACCTGTGATCCCGGTAAATAATTCAGGCACTACCAACTCTTGGCGTCTGTAGTGACTTCTCGACTCCGGCCCGCTTTGCGGTCCTCCGCTCGAAGTGACGGACAAAAACTCACGTCTCACCCTCATACCTCACACCTCAATTCTGTGAATTCCAATGCTAAACGTAATCTTTTTTTAACCTTTTCATTATTTTTTTGGCTGCATTAATAGCCGTTATAACCGTTTAATGAT
>JBHPJW010000202.1:0-2298 GCA_042567505.1 Fibrobacterota bacterium | reverse complement strand
TTTTGCGCCGCAGGGTCTCAGTTCCATTGGTTATCAGCAATTATGCTTTTGGGGCCACTGAATTTATTACCACCTCAATCCTCAATCCTCAATCCTCAATTCTATTTGCTTATGTATAACGTCTTCGCCAAACACTACTCCCGGGTTTTCCCCCTGAATTCGGCATTGACAGGGTTAGTAAAAGAAGAACTCAAACCGGGCGGTGGGCTGCTCGACCTGGGTTGCGGTACCGGGGAACTGGATAATGTCCTGCTGGCTGAAGGGTATGAATGCCTTGGGATTGATACAGATGAAGCTATGACGCGATACGCGGGAAAGAAAGGGCATCCGGACCGCTTTAAGATAATGAGAATCCAGGATATCGGATCAATACAAACATCCTTTGACCTGGTCATAAGCACCGGCAATGTGATGTCGCATCTTGCTCCCGATGCTTTGGCGAACAGCATCAAGGACATTGCCGGCCTGCTGGGGCCGGGAGGAAAGTGGATCTACCAAATCGTCAACTGGAACAGGTATTTCCAACAGGGCTATGAATTTCCCGTGCTGGAACGGGAAGAGGGAAGACTCAAGTTCTACCGTGAGTACAACGGCACTGATGAGCAGGTGGCCTTTTCCATTCGGCTGGAAGAGGAAGGGAGAATTATCCACCAGGGCACCTCAATCCTGTATCCCCTGGCTATTGAGAAACATAAGCAGATCAATGAATCCGCTGGATTTACCTGCCGGGCCAGGTACCGGAACTGGAATCGTGAAAGTTTTGAGGTGGAGACAGATGATTCGGTTATCCTGGTGTTTGAGAAAAAATAAAGTGTGAAGTTATTCAATTATAAATTACGGATCATGCTTGTCCAAAATAGAATCTAACGGCGAGCCAGCAGCGCGCCGCTACAATTGTTTTTTCTGTTTTGGACAGCACTGATTACGGATTATTAACTGAGATAAGGAACGCTCCCCAATAACATTCAGCATACAGATCAAGACCAGATAACGATCACATACTTTCCCCTCCGTAATTCATAATTATCCTACTCCCCACTCCCTACTCCCCACTCACAACATATAATCCCATTTAAAAGCCAAGTTTCCAAATAATCTACCGATACATATTATAAAGGACTTGGTTAAATCAGATGGATCTGAACGATATCGCCTCTTTGCGCATCAAACAAGCTGTTATCATGTTCTATCCCCAGGCTTTTGAGGAATGGAATGCGAGCGAATTCAACGGTTTTGGACAATTCTTAGATGAACAGGGCTGCCACATCACCAATAGCCTCTGTTTTTCGGTCTCAGGAAACAAATTCACCGGGGAAGTGCTCGTCTATCACATAGAGGACCGGAACTTTCGCATTGAATGCTGGAAATGCAAAACTCCGTTTAAGGCCGTGTTAATAAAAAAAAGCGAAAATGTCCCGTTTTATGATTTAGCCTCCGAGCTGGATACGCTGATTTCAGGATGATATCGTATTTCAGGTATGAAGTGAAATACAGTCCTTTTTTAAGGTTTTAGTAAACCCACCGTCAATGAGCAATGACTAAATGCTGCTTGTAACGGCCTTCTCCGTAACAGGTTCTGCAGTGACGGTGGGTTACTTGACACCGTACACGTGGACAGCGTCTCAAGCATAGATAACGGCAGGATCTACCGGCTGGATGTATCCAGCTGCTCGACTGTCACCGTGCTCCCCGCTGAAATCGGCGACCTGGAAAGACTGATGTTTCTGGACGCGAGCGGCAACCAGCTGGCCTCCCTTCCCCCGGAAAACGACTTAACCTATGACTGGATCGTTCCAGATAATGCGTCCGCCGGTGTCAGGGTGCGGGTGAGCGCCGATACGGCCTCTGATCAGAGTGATGATGTATTTGATATCCTGGCGGCTCAGGTAAGGACACTGGACCCGTTTTCACAAACCGGTTTTTCCTTTTCCATAGCGGATCAGGGCACAGTATACCGCTCTGATGTGAAAATCCATAAGGTCCAAATTTATAATCCGCCCGGCAGCCTGGTAAAGGAAATCATCGTGAACACATTCGCGATCCACTGGGACCGCAGGGGCAGGGACGGAACAATCATGCCGCCCGGCACCTACGCCGCCCGCCTTTTCCATCAGCAGGGAACGCTGGATTTTCAATTTGTTCTAACGCCCTGAGGCTCTCCAGCTCCGCAGGGCTGGTCAGTCCGCTATCCCCGCTGTTTTTTCAGCTTTATAACAAAATAACCTGTAATCCAGCCTCCTTCCTTTCGACTAAATCCCGGATACAATCGAAGTGAAAGGAGGACGCCATGAATTGGTC
>JBHPJW010000201.1:0-2303 GCA_042567505.1 Fibrobacterota bacterium | reverse complement strand
CAGTGCTGTTCGTCTTCCTGGGGAACTGGCGCTCCGCGCTAATCGTGGCGTTCTCTCTTCCTTTCTGCGCTCTGGTCGCCGTTATATTCATGGGATTAACCGGCCTTTCCGCGAACCTCATGTCCCTGGGCGGAATAGCCATTGCCATCGGCATGTTGGGTGACGGGTCCATTGTCATGGTAGAAAACATCTACCGCCTGCTTTCAGATCCGGAAAAAAAGGACCAGCCCAAATGCAGGACCCTGCTGCAGGCGGCCATGGAAGTGAGCCGGCCCATTATTTTTTCCATTGCCATCATCATCATTGTCTTCCTCCCCCTGTTCACCCTGCAGGGAGTGGAAGGGAAGATGTTCTCCCCCATGGCCTTCACCATATCATTCGCCCTGCTCGGTTCATTGATAGCGGCCCTGGTGGCGGCGCCGGTGCTGTCTTCTTTCCTGTTGAGGAAATCGTCCAGGCAGAAAGAGTTCCCTTTTTTAACCCGGCTGAAAAACCTCTACCGGCCCCTGTTAGTCCTGGCGGTTAAACGGAGAAAGACCGTGCTGGCCTGCGCCCTGGCGGGGTTTGTGTCCACTCTGCTCCTCACTCCCCGCCTGGGAACGGAATTTATCCCGGTGCTGGAGGAAGGGTCTATTCAAATGCTGGTCGTTATGCCTCCGTCCACTTCACTTATTAAGGCAGCGGAAACCATGATGCGCCTGGAGAGAAGGGTCATGACTTATTCCGAAGTGGAACAGGCCATTACCAAGATAGGCCGGCCGGAAGCCGGCAGTCACCCCCATCCGGTTAATTTCGCATCCATGCAGATTACGCTGAAGCCCCGCGAAGAATGGAAAGAGCATAAAAATAAGCGGGAGCTCATAGAATCACTCAACCGGGAATTCTCGGAATACCCCGGTATCTCCCTCAACTTCACTCAGCCCATTCAAAACCTATTTGACGAACTGCTCTCCGGGGTGCGCACCCAGCTGGCCGTGAAACTATTCGGTGACGACCTGGATATCCTCCGGACCAGGGCGGAAGAAATAAAAGAAGTCATCAATGATGTGCCCGGACTGGTGGATCTTTCAACTGAGCAGAGTTTCGGCCAGCCCCAGGTCCAGGTGATCGCAAACCGCGAAGCCTGCGCCAGATACGCGGTAAACGTGTCTGAACTGCTGAAGGTGGTGGAGCTTGCCATAGGCGGCGAGGTTATTGATCAGCTTTTTTTAAATACCAGGCGCTTCGGCATACATGTGCGATACCAGGAAAAATACCGGGTAAACCCGGAGGTTATCCAGAACCTGCTGGTGCGCAGCCAGGAAGGCTATCAGGTGCCCCTGTCCCAGGTGGCAGAGGTGAAGCAGGTCATCGGGCCGATACAGGTAAACAGGGAGAAAAACCAGCGGCGATGGGCTATTTCGGCCAATGTAAGGGGACGTGACATCGGAAGCGTGGTGAATGACATCCAACAGCGCGTTAAGAATAACATAAACCTTCCTCCCGGTTATTACCTGGAATACGGGGGACAGTTTGAAAACCAGCAGCGCGCCATGAAAAGGCTGAGAGTCATTGTTCCGCTTGCTTTCGGGCTTATCTTTTTCATGCTCTATCTTTCCCTGGGCAATTTGAGAAACGCGCTGTTGATTTTCCTGAATGTTCCCCTGGCCCTCATTGGAGGGATTCTCGGCCTTCTGATAACGGGAGAGTATCTGTCTGTGCCGGCTTCAGTGGGGTTTATCGCGCTTTTTGGGATCGCGGTCCAAAACGGCCTGGTGCTGGTTTCCTGCATCAATCAGCTCCGCGCCGGGGGGATGGAAACAGCGGCGGCCGTGGTTCAGGGAGGATTGCTGCGGCTGCGCCCCGTGTTGATGACGGCCCTCACCACCGTACCTGGTACCCTTGCTTTTGTCTTCCGGGGCAGGTTCCGAGGTGCAGAGGCCGCTGGCCGTTGTGGTGGTTTTCGGCCTGATTTCATCCACGCTTCTAACCCTGTTTCTTATCCCGGCACTCTACACCTGGTTTGCCGCTCCCCCCGTTCACGGGCGTCAGAATCTTCCAGTTTCCCCCGGAACATGACCCGTCCTTTATCCACCTCTTAATTCCGCCGCTATTTTTTTCGCTTTGTTGAAATCGGATTTGCCGGTTCCCAGTTTCGGGATTTCATCGACCTTGAGAATTTCCTTCGGCTTCATGAGCGGCGGAATCGGCGAAGCATTGATGGCCCGCCTCACATCCTCAGGATCCAGGTCTCCCTCCAGGAGAAGAACGATTATCTCACCTTTGACGCTGTCCGGTAAATTTATGGCGAGTATTTCCACCGG
>JBHPJW010000200.1:0-2326 GCA_042567505.1 Fibrobacterota bacterium | reverse complement strand
CGTCAAGCCCTTAAAACGGCCAAAAACTATGTTCCCGAAAAAATTGTTCCGCTGTTTTTAGAAATACTGGAGGAGTGACAGGCTCGCAATGACGCAGAACACGCCCCACACATTAAAACAGGGGCTACCTGGCCACTATTATCTTTCCCCTGGCGGCTGAGTTGTTTGCCTTCACTGCGTAGAAATAGACGCCGGGCTTTACTTTCCGGCCGTGCTGATTCGTACCGTCCCATTTCACCGGTCCTCCGTGCAGATCGGCGGCGCTGGCGGTAAAGACGAGATTGCCGGACTGGTTAAAAATGAACACTTCCGAGGAGGAAGTGAGGTTGTGGAAGTAGACGAATTGATGCCTGGTGGTAAAAGGATTTGGAAATACCCGGGCCCGGTCCAGTTTGTTCTGGAACTGAACGATGCCGGATTCAAACATGTTCACGCCCTTTTTGGTCGCTATCCATATCTCGCCGGATGCCTTGTCAATGTGGAAGTTGACGATTTCATTCGCCAGTAGACCGTCCTGGTTCCGGTATCTTCGGATTGATTTCACCGGCGTTTTCTCACCGGGCACAACTTTAACCAGTCCGTCCAGGCAACCCATCCACAGGTTTCCCGCCCCGTCTTTCTTCACGTAATAACATTCCTCTCCCGCGAATTCATCAAGGGCTATCAAAGAATCATGTTCCGCGTACAGGAAGTCGTCTTCATAAAAAACCGTCCCAAAGCCGGTCGCCCAGAGGCGGCCGAAATGGTCAAGGTTGGCCGCCAGGATGTCCGGACTGTGAGGGTCGGGGGGGGTCACGGCCTTGAGAGCGGAAAGGCCGGACGGACTTTCTGGATCGGTAATTTCAAAAGAGTGCAGGCCGTTATCTGTGCTGACCAGCAGAAACGAGTTATCCACGACTTTCAGTTTATAAGGGATCGTGGAGTTCTGGTCCGGAATGACGCTTTCGTCATAACAGACAACTCCATCAGAGCCGACATGGGCCAGACTGTAATGTTCCTCAATATGGTAGAGCCCCCCGAAGATGCCCTGACCCTCATGGGGAGTGATTGCATGCACCACCACAAATGTGGGTGAGGCCGGGATCCCGGTCAGGCAAGAGGAGGCATCATACTTTGTTATTTCACCGTCCCGGTAGTAGTGAATGCCGGTCCCCCAGGTGCCCAGGTAAAATTCGTTTTCAGCAGGCACGGTAAGGGCTTGTATTCGCTCTGCAATCGGCTCCAGGTATTGACTGAGGATAAATTGGGGGAGTTTTCTCCATACCGGCCCTTCCCGTTTGTAAATAAAGGAAGGATATCCAACCTGGTCCAGGTGCAGGTTCCAGATATAGGTACCCAGGTTTGAGCCGTGTATATTGGCGACCTGGCCGGACGGCAGGCTGAGCGGTTCGTGCATGAACTGAAGCTCTCCGTTTGACAGGAAATATAAACCCGTAGAATCCCCAACAAATACCCCTTCCACAACCACAGTATCTATCACAAAAAGAGGCTGCTCCCTTATGGCAACGGCCTCCATGCTGGTAATTCCGGGATAACTCTCCTCCTTGATAATCAGGGGTTCCCCCGGTATGGCCCGGGCAAAAAACGGACTGGCCACTGATGAGCCTTCGGCATATACCCGGATTGAATCACCTTCAAGAGAGAGGTGAGTATACATGCTGGCGCTGTCTGCTGCTCCAGAGCTATCCAACAACAGCTTTTCCCATATCTGGGGATTAAAAACACTGCCGTGGACACCGGCAAACGCGTCGTCAGGATGTAAAAGATCGTCCCAGTACAATGTCGCCCGGAAAACCCCCTTTGGGGTTCCGATATAGAGCAGGGAATCCTTTTTGAGCAGAGCGGTAACGGAAATATCCCGTTCCTCGCCGAATCCCGTGAGGTTGATATCCACCTGGTCGTGGTTTTCTCCGTGAAGAAAGAAACTGAGGCCCCGGGTGGAACCCAGAACAAGGTATTTACCGGCGCTGATAATTGCCCTCTTATTGAATTTCCAGTCCAGTTTCTGAAAGCCCCTGTCAACCGTGGCCCAGATGCCGGGCCCCTCCAGGCGGTAGAGCATACCGTTTCTGGATGAGGCCCACAGCTTTCCGTCTGTGGAAACCGTCATTCCCACTATCTCCACATCCAGGATCCCATTGGCCGGATTGTTGAAAACCTCCTGCTTCCAGGATACAGGATCAATTTTTCTAATGCCGCCGGTTGTGCCTGCGAATAACACGCCATTATGGAACTGGAGACAGTTTATTCTGTCCAGATGGGTTATGCTGTGCCAGTCTCCTCCCACGGCAAGGCAATCCGGGGCCAGCAGGCACTTGACAATGAG
>JBHPJW010000020.1:0-43895 GCA_042567505.1 Fibrobacterota bacterium | reverse complement strand
GATAGGTGATGTTTTTTTTCTTGATTTCCTTAATTTTTCCGTCACTATCCAGGGCCACTACGTCAATAAAAACTTTGTTGTCTTCCTCGTAGACACAGAACCGGTAGGGGGACTTCATCTGTTCCAGAATCTTATGGGCTCGTTCGGCGGCATTGGCAAGGCTCTGAAAATGGTGCCTGGCGTCATCGCGTTTTTTTTGCTCGCGCTTTTTTCTTTTTTTGTTCTGGTCAGTGCGGGCCACTCTTTGGCCCAAATAACCCAGGCCGGATATTTTGATTGGTTCGTCCATGATTGATGCCGTTATACGGATAAAGTACGTATTTACGGCCCCGGCGGGAACTTATTTACGCAAAGGTTAACAGGAGAAGAAAAAGGAGAGGAAAAAAAAGCCAAAACCCGAAAAAACTCCTGAAACAAACCTTCTTTTCCCGTTGAGATTGATGATTACGAAACGGCAAACTATTCACTCTCCGGTTTTGGCATACATAACAATGGTTACCATGTTTCCTTTTTCATTAAAATGGACTTCATCGGAATATGACCGCACAATGAAGATCCCCCTGCCCCTTTCTCTTCGCCAATTATCATCAGAACGAGGATCCTCGAGTTTATCGGGAGAAAAACCCCGGCCCTGATCCCGGACAGAAACCTTCACCGCTTCCGGGGTGGCGATATAAGCTATCTGGATTTGTTTTGAAGCATCGTTTTTATTTCCGTGTTCCAGGGCATTATTGGACAATTCAACGGTGCATATGCTGATACGTCTGCGGAGCTCCTCGGATTGAACTTTTTCTAGCAAATATTTTTCCAGAACGCGGAAAATCATCTCGAACTCTTCTTCTGTTGAATAGACTCTCACAATTGCGTCTTCACCAAGGGCAAATGGCTCTTTCTCCAATAACAGGGTTTTCTGCGCTGTTCTTGTCACTTCCATTATTAAAAAAGTCCTGTCGTCTTCCAGTTCCTCGTCACCGGTCTGTTCACGGAGTTTTTTCACCAGAACAGTATGAGCCCTTTTCTTCGAAAGATGGTGGACTGATTGTATAATGTCTTTCAACTTACGGTAGGTAATCTGCTCTCCCTCTTTATTTTTCACCTCAAAATACCCGTCGGTAAACAGGTATAATCTGTCTCCCTTTTTTAGCTTAATGCTTTTTTCCTCATAACCAGGCTCCTCAATCAAACCCAGGAACATGCCTCCGGTTTCCAATTCCTTAATGTCGCCGTCAGCCCTGATTAACACCGGATTGGGATGGCTGGCCTTGCTGTAGAGAAAATTGTTGCTGTTTAAATCCAGAATACCGTAAAAAGCCGTCAGATAATGTCCGGATTTTAAACGCTGAATTAAGTTTTTATTTATTATGGAAAAAAGCTGCCTTGGTGAAATTATTTCATAGGCATGATCCACCAGCGCCATCTTAACCATAGCCCCAACAAAGGCGGGCGCTAATCCATGTCCGGACACATCCCCTATAAAAATGCCGATTTTGTTCTGGCCCAGATCCAGGATATCATAAATATCGCCCCCTACCTGGCTGATGGGCTGGTAGGAGGAAAAGAAATCCACACCTGATATCTTGGGAAGATCATGCGGAAGGGTTCCCTGCTGTACCTCCCTTGCCACGTTCAGATCGTCCATTAGCGCCTGATAGGCCACATCAAGGGATTTCCTTGTTTCAATTAAAAGCGTGTTTTTATTTTCCACCAGCATTTGCTGTTCCTCCAGTCTTTTATACTGTTCTAGGAGGATCTTTTTCGTCAGAAAGAGTTCAGTGACGTTTTTAAAGTGAATTACGCATTCATCAACTATTTTTTCCTTATTCACCACTGGATAAAAAGTAATCTCAAACCATCCCTTTTTTCCCTTTTCCATAAGAGAGTAATCGTGTATTTGAATGGAACGGCCCGAAGAAAACACCAGATCCACGTTGGTTGTCAGCATCACGTGATCCCATTCTGAGAACACTTTTTTCAGGGGTTTTTCAATACAGGTTTTAAAATCCTTTGAGAGGAAGCCGGTCATGGATTTATTCATGCGAATGATAATAAACTCCCTGTCTACCAGGCACATCGGTTCCAAATGGTCAAAAATGGCCTCAAGCTGGTTTTTGCTAAACTCGATAACCTGAAATAAATTGAATTCCGGCTTGTTATCCAATCCTTGATCCTCTGTCCTCTTTATTCATTAGGCATTTGAGGAGTCAGTAGTCAGGGATCAGTGGTCAGTTTGGTTTGTATCCAATCTGACTACTAACAACTGAATCCTGACCACTACTGTCCTCCGTCTTCTGTCCTCCGTCTTCTAACCTCTGCCGCAGACATCTGAACGTAATTGGCCTTGATAATACCATTGGCTGCTGGCGCTCCTTTAATGATTTGAGTATAAAGCTTGCCGAAGGGATACTCCTCTTCTAATGATATCATTTTTTCATACTCCTCCTCTAATACTTTTTTTTCCCCACTTTTGCCAGAAACTATCAGTATTCGCAATACAGGGGCTAATTTTAAAAGTTCCCGCGTGGGAATCAGAGTTTCTGATGTATATCCCGGAGTTTCAGGAACGCTGGAGGAAAGATAATAATACCCCTGTTTCGCCTGGATTACCGAGCCTCCGGGCCCGATATCTTTCAAACAGATCATCATGGGCAGAAACGATGTGAAAGGATAAATGGGAATTCCGCCCGGAAAGCACAATCCCTGGGCAAAGGCGATCCCCACCCGGAGTCCTGTAAAACTTCCTGGGCCCCGGGCCAGCATCACCGCCTGGATGTCACTGTACTGTAAGGTATTTTTTGCCAGGATCGCCTGCAGCATTCCATCCAACGTATCCGCGAACCGATCCTCGCCTCTTTTCCAGTCCAGGCATTTGCCTTGATTATCAAAAAGGGCCAGCAACGCGCTGGTCGATGTATCTACCAGAAGCGTGAGGGTTGGACGCTCAGTCATCGGTCCTCATTTTGTGTTTGAGGACGTGATTTCCTTGGCGGGCTGTAAACGGTAAATGGTAAATGGTTAAACCCAAAGGCCTCATGGCCTTGCCCTCTTTTTCAGCAATCTCGAACCACTTACTTTTTACCAATACTGCAAAAACCTTATGCTGGTAGAATTATTCATTTCCTCAGGCTCTCCTCAATAATCTTGGTAAGAAGGTCTGTATAGTTTAAACCTGCGGCTTGTGCCTCTTGAGGAAGGATAGATGCGTCGGTAAACCCGGGAAGACTGTTCGTTTCCAGCACATAGAGTTGATTGTCCTTTACCATAAAGTCGGTCCGGCTGTACACGGAAAGCCCTAGAACCTTATGGCACTGTGCGGCTAAGGCCTGCATTTTTTCTATCCATACAGGCTCAAACTCCGCCGGTGTGACTTCCCTGGTCCTTTGCATATCGTATTTAGCTTCATAATTAAAAAAACCGTCTTTGAGGGGTATTATTTCTGTGGGAGGAAGCGGTTCAAAATTTTCTATGTATCCACAGGTAGCCTCACGGCCCCGAATACATTCCTCGACCAGAAGAATTCCTGATTCTTCCCGGGAATGTTCCAGTTGAAGCTGTAATTCCTCCCTGGAATCGGCTATAGTCACACCAAGGCTCGATCCGCCTTGAGGTACCTTGAGGACAAGTGGTAATCCCAGCTGATTTTCCAAGTCCTTAATGGTATCGTCAGAACCAAATTCCCCGGCCAGTACCCTATACCGGGGAGTTAAAATCCCGGACTTGGTAAACAGCTCTTTGGATTTGATTTTATCCATGGCAACGGCAGACCCCATGCATCCGCTTCCCGTATAAGCCTGTCCGCACAAATCCAAGAATCCCTGTAGCCTGCCGTCTTCCCCACCCGTCCCATGCAGTCCAATCAGCATGATATCACACCTTGGAAAAGTGCGGAAACAGGGGAAATCAACCTGTTCCCAATCCCCTCCCGGATCGTTCTGGCAGTTTATCAATTCTTCCAGATGATATTCTCCACAACGGCCCTTTGGCCAGATCCAGCGGTTTTCAGGTGAGATGACTATGGGAAAGCCGGTGTATTTATCCCTATCCAGTTTTCCCAGCATGCCGGTTCCCGACTTCATGGAAACATCATGCTCTGTAGACGTTCCGCCCATGACGACCCCAACTGTTATCGGATCAGAACTCAAATTGGCCTCAGCACGGTCAGATTTCCAGGATGCTGCCCAGAGGCCCTTCAGGGTCGTGAAAATCTTCAGAAAAATAATTATACCCCTCATCGTCTTTTGTGTATTGTTCGTCCAGGTAATTGTTGAAAAAAAACCTGAGCGCGGATTCTTCCGTGTCCAAGTCTACTATTTTGTGGAGAAAGCTCCCCCCTGGAGAATGGTAGGCTATGGCGTAACGAGGCATACTTAATCTATTAAATAATTCCCTGTTTTTCTTTATAATATAGGATTTGGAATCAGTTATACCCTAGGAATTGCTGATGTTTTTTTGGCAGAGGAAGGATGGAGTATAGAGAATTCAGGAATCGGTGTTATGATGCGGGAATTGAGAAGAAGGAAGTAAGAAGTTCTTCAGCATCTACTCATCACTTCTTATTTCCTGCTTGTTTACCTCTCCCCTGAGAAGCTCTGAACCGGGGCTAATACTGCACACAAAACTCCCGGTATTCCTGAACTTCACCTTCATTCACCTGAATGTCCTTTACCACCGCATAGGGAGGTCCGTGCCCACACCACTCAGTAAACTTCCGCAAGCGGTCCCTGGGGCCCTCAGCTTCTATGTAAACCGACCCGTCGGATTCATTTCTCACAAATCCCTGTATTCCAATATTCCGGGCTTCCTGCTGGGTGGAGGCTCTGAAAAACACACCCTGCACCCTGCCAGTCACTTTTATGTTTACATGACGGATTTCCATATAACCACACTGAATGGCTTCAATTCAAGCGTCGCCTAAAATGGACAAATAAGCATTATAAACTTCATTACCGAAACAGACAAAAGAAACCTTTTCAATTTGGTTGTTTGACTTCAAGGCTCTGAAAGTTTCATCCAAAGCGATTGTGGTGGCTCGTCGAATGGGAAACCTGTAAACACCGGTACTTATGGCAGGAAAGGCAAGGGTTTTCATTCCCTTCTCACCTGCCAGGAAAAAACAGTTCCTGTAACATTGGGATAGCAGCAAGTCTTCGTTCCGTCCGCCCCCATGCCAGACCGGGCCAACGGTATGGATAACATATTCAGCCGCCAGGTTGTACCCGCCGGTCAATCTGGCCTCACCCGCAGGGCATCCTCCCAACTCGCGACACTCCTCCAGCAGTTCTTTGCCGGCGGCCCGATGTATGGCCCCGTCCACCCCTCCCCCTCCCAGCAAAGAGGAGTTGGCGGCGTTTACTATCGCATCCACCTTCTGCCGGGTAATATCGCCTTTCAGCACTTCAATTTTATTTTTCGCCAGCACAGTTGCCATTTTAGCCCTCTCAAGGATTAACCCCACCGTGCTTTCTGAACAAGTGTTTAAAAAGGGTACGCGCTCCCCGGATTATCCTGTAACGCTCTCTCTTGTCTGATAAGGCCGTGCCTAGAGCCCTCATGAGGTATCTGGGTCTGAGATAGAATTGCCTTCTGGCCCTGTCGCAGAAATCTACCAGTTCCTGGGGGCTTAAACCGCTGCATAGTACCGTGGTATTGTGATGACCGTCTTTGTCCAGCCAGTGTTTATAGTCCTGTGAAACCAGCTTGCCCTTTGCCTTTGCTTTATCAAAGGCAACAGTTCCCGGATAGGCCATGATGGGATAAAACTGGGCTGTCAGGGGATTGAGCTTTTTGGCCATCTCCAGGGTCGCCCTCAGGGTATATTCAGTATCTCCCGGATTACCTACCATAAAGCAACCGTGAACGATAATACCAGCTTTATTGGCGTCGCGCATAAATTGGTACACCTCGCGGTTTACCGCTCCCTTTTGAACGTTCTCTAACACTTCGGAAGAAGCGGATTCAAACCCGACACACAACTCCCGGCATCCAGCCTTTTTCATTATTTCCAGCACTTCGTATTTAACATCGGCCCTGGCGTTGGCAGACCATACCATTTTCCTGTTACGTTGGATGATTTCCCTGCACAGTTCCACAGTGCGTTTAGGTTTTGCGGTAAAAGTATCGTCTTCAAAAAATATTTCACCTACATCTTCAAAATTATCATAAATCCACTCCATCTCGTTAACTACATCATCAACATCTCGAGTGCGGTACCTGTGTCCAGTAATAGTCTGAGGAACCGCACAGAAGGTGCATTTATACGGACATCCCCGTCCCGATAATATCACAATCAAAGGGTGAAGGTTTGCCCCGTAAAAATATCGCCTGTAACAGGAATACAGATGCCTGTGATAGGTTTTGCTCACCCAGGGAATGTCATTGATATTTTCCATGCGGGGACGATCCTGGTTCCTCACCACCTCATCTCCCCGGCGCCAGCACAGACCCTCAATACCGCTCGGGTCGCCGCTTATGCTGTCCTTCCTCAGGTGACGAACCAGGTCTCTTGCAGTCATTTCCGCTTCCCCTACGATAACATAATGAATGTATTTTTCTTGTTCTATTATTTCCTCGGGCAGGGCCGAGGCATGAGTACCCATCAGGGCAATCTTACATCCCACCTTTTCACTGATGGTTTTTCCAATCTTCAAATCGTTTTTTATGGAAGGCGTGGAGACATTCAGGACTGCGAGTGTTGGTTTAAAGAGCGCTACGCGCTCCAGTGTCTGTTCCTGGTCCAGACCCATGGCCGGAGCGTCCAGCAACAGGATTTCATTGTCATCCTGTTCAACAAAACCCGCGGTATAGGATAAAAACATAGGCCAGTACAGAGTGTTTGACTTGGTAACACAGGGACTGCGGGACTCCCGGGAAAATAAGGGAAAATAGGGGGGGTTTAAAAAAAGGACTTTCAAAAATGAACCCTTGGAGGTTTTGTAAGAATAATCACCAAAATTCTACTTAAAGAATATATACAAAATTACCACCCCTGCCTGTAATCCCCTAGAGAGAGATTTTAATTGTCTAATTTGCTAATTTAAACCTATCTGAAAAGCATCTGAAAGGACCACTGAAATGACCTGGAAAAAATACTTCGGGATTTTTCTGATATCCGCGCTGGTGACCTTTGCCAATGCCAAGGACAAACCCCGACCAAAAAGGGGGACAATCAATCTCGGAAACGGCAAAAAAGTAGAGTCTGTTGAAGCTGACGCTTCCAGGCTGAATACCGCATTTGTGGAGGTAACGGAAAAGGTAGCCCCTTCAGTAGTCAGTGTGAACACCTACGGCAGGAAAAGGGGCGGTATGCCCAATCAGGAATTGTGGGAATATTTTTTTGGGGTTCCCTTTGATGATTACCACCAGAGGGAAAAGGAACCTGAGGAAGAATACCCCATGGGAATCGGTTCAGGATTCATTATATCCAAACAAGGACATATAGTCACCAACAACCACGTGATTGAAAACGCATCCCGCGTCAAGATAACGCTGCTAAACAAAAAGGTATATGAAGCAGATGTGGTGGGCAGAGATGAAAAAACCGATATAGCCGTGTTGAAAATTGACGCGGCTGCCTCTGAACTGGAAGTTGTCGCTTTTGGGGACTCCGATGCATTAAAAATAGGTGAATGGGTTCTTGCCATTGGAAATCCCTTTGGCTATGACCATACGGTTACAACAGGGATCGTTTCCGCCAAAGGGCGTCGCCAGCAGTTCAGCAGGGGAAGGGATGTCTACCAGAATTTCATTCAAACCGACGCCGCTGTAAACCCGGGAAATTCAGGAGGACCGCTGGTCAATTTAAGGGGTGAGGTAATGGGGATTAACACCCTGATAGTTTCCCAGTCCGGCGGTTATCAGGGATTGAGCTTTACCATACCGATCCGCATGGCAAAAAAAGTAATTGAGGACCTGATTTTCGAGGGAAAGGTAACCAGAGGATTCATAGGCGTTTTAATCACGGATGTGCCCGTGGACCTTGCCCAGGCCCTGGGCCTTAAGTCCAAGGAAGGATGCAAAGTGGATTCGGTTATTCCCGCAGGACCGGCCTCCAAAGCGGGCCTGAAAAGAAACGACATCATTCTTAAGGTTGGAAAACGAAAAGTGGAAGACGCCTCGCATTTGAGGAACATCGTGGCTGAGTTAGAACCGAATAAGAAGTACCCTTTTAAGATTATCAGGGAAGACAAGAGCATGGAAATTGATATCAAACTCGGAGCACGGAACCAGGAAATTGGAGGGGAAGAGGCGGAAGACAAAGATTACTCCTCATCCAGCGGCCCTAACCAGTTTCATGCCGCCAGGCTTGGTTTTAAGTTTGAAACGGTCACCAGGGAAAATCTGAAGCAATTGGAGTTACCCGGCAAAACAAGGGGAGCGATTGTTACTGACATTTCCAACAAGACTCTTGCGAAGGAACTCTCCCGCGGTGATGTATTATTCAAGTATAAAAGAAAGCAGGATAAAAAGTTCAAGGACGTGAAGGACGGGAAACAACTTTTTGAGGTAATTAAGGCCTTGAAAGATGAGGAGAGCATAGCGTTCTATCTCTATTCTAAAGGACGCAAAAAACTGGTGGCTTTGAAGGCAAAAAAAGTAAAGTAAAAGCAAAAAACCCGCCGGGAGGCGGGTTTTGCGAGTTTGCGGACTAATGTGAGTCCTCAGGAGATCATCCGGATGCTTCAATGTAACCTTCGAACTTTTCCCGGAGAATCTCCTTAAATTTGCTTTTTTTCAACCGGCGCAAAGCCTGGTCTCTAAGCTGACGGACTCTTTCATGAGATATGTTTAAGCTCTCCCCCACTTCCCGGAGAGTTTGAGGGGCTTCAAAACCGATTCCATAAAGACCCTTTAATACCTTAGCCTCTCTTTCCGGCAGTTCGGCCAGCAATTCCCGGGTAAAAAGTTCTACTGAATTTATCTCAGCATTCTTATCCGGACGACCGGCCCTGACATCAGCCAGAACTTCGGAAAAAGTGGTCTTAGAACCTTCTTTTAAAGGAGCGTCAAAGGAGCCGCCTCTTTCGCCCAGGCGAATGAGTTCACGAATCTCATCGTTCAGAGCCTCTCCATTTGCGCTCTCCTTCAAGGCCTTTCTCACTCTTAAGTGCTGATTAGCAGGCAACCTGATAAGGGAACCCTGTTCGTTAATTGCCCTGGTTATATAAGCTTTTATCCACCACACCGCATAGGATATAAACTTGAGTCCGCGTGTGTGATCGAAACTTTCTATGGCCCTGACCAAGCCCATGGCGCCCTCGCTGACCAAATCAGGAAGGGGAATAGGGCATCCCCTGTATTGCAAAGCAACCTTTAATACAAAACGCATATTTGCACTAAGTAATTTTGCCCGGGCCTTTGGATTGCCTTCCCTGCAAAGACGAAAAAGTTCCTGTTCGTCCTTTTTGTTGATGGGATTAGTCTTACGAATATCTTCCAGGTATCGTTTTACTGTGGCATCAGAGGATTCATATATCATGTTGTTTTTTCCTTTGGGGTTGTTAATTCTGAAACATGCAATTTTCATACCATAAAAAACCTTTGAAATTTTTACCTTTATTAGCCTTGGATTTAATTTATGTCAATAAAAGTGACAACAAAATAAGCCGCTTGTCACAAGTAGTGACAAACTATGGTGACATTAATACCGTTCTGTATTCGGATATCAGGCTCCTTTAAAATTATCTTGTCTCTTTCCAGGACCTGATACACCAAAACAAATGTCCGGACTCTACTTACACTTCCCATTCTGTGAATTAAAATGTCCCTATTGTGATTTTTTTTCTAAAAAGGCAACGGAACAGGACCACAAACAGTGGCTCAGATTAATAAAGCAAGAAATCCAGCATCGATGCGCTCCTCAAACCCGTTTTGGTACTGTCTATTTCGGCGGTGGGACTCCTTCTCTTTTGGCTCCAGATCTTTTTTCTGAATTGATGGAGTTTTTACACGCCTATCTGGACTTATCAAACCTTAAAGAATCAACCCTGGAAGCTAATCCATCCAGTTTGGACCATGACCGCCTTAAGGTTTACTCGTATTGGAAACTGAACAGGATCAGCATCGGTGTCCAATCTTTTCAGGACGTTTTTCTCAAAACTCTGGGACGAATCCACAATTCCGAACAAGCCCAGCGCGGTGTAAGCGATGCGATTGACCTTGGTTTTTCTGTCAGTATCGATCTCATGTTTGGCCTTCCCGGCCAACAAAACCATTCCTGGATGGAAGATATTGAAACAGCGCTTACATTTCCTCTCTCACACCTATCACTCTATGGTTTGACCATAGAAACCGGAACCCCTTTTTTCGTCTGGCAAAAGAAAAAAACACTCCCACCAGTCAATGGGGAATCGTATGACACTCTGTATCTAAACGCGGCTTCAAAGCTTCAGGAGGCCGGTCTCAAGCGCTATGAGGTTTCTTCCTTTGCGAAACCTGAAAGGGAGAGTTTGCACAACCGAAAGTACTGGAATCACACAGAATACCTGGGGATCGGCCCCTCGGCACACTCCCTGGAAGGGAGCAGGAGAGTATTCAACCCCAAACAAATGAATGATTATGCGAGCTGGGTAAGGCGGGGCTGTCCGGTAACCGGGGACAATTCCGAAATTTTGACGCGCTCCATACGGTATGAAGAAGCTGTTTGGTTAGGTTTACGAACTGTGGAAGGGATTAATCCGATATCGCTTTCCCGGGAATATGGGTTTCGTCCCGGCGGTCAGACATTAAAAAAATGGGAAGAGCGCAACTGTCTGGAGCAGTATAATGAAGATAACTACAGGTTGGAAGGCAGGGGCTGGGTGCTTCTGGATGAGATTACGGTTGATCTACTCAGATAGTAAAGACAGCCGGAGCCCATTTACAAGCTAAGAACAGTGCTCTTTAGTTGGATACATTTCAATTTAATTATTTTTCAATTTAAAATGACCGCCCCCCCCCCGTCTTCTCAACCCCGCTTATTTGCGTTACTCTATCCACTGGCAGAGGCACCTGGAAAACATCCTTTATTAACAGGGATTTTTTAAGGTTATTAACGCAAAACAACATCCAAAAGCCCATAATCAGGCAAAATGAAAGCCGTAAGGAATATAAAGGGAGGAAATGTTAACAAATGTTGATAAATCTGTTGATAAGTCCCGGGGTTCAAGAATAGTAAAAGGTTTTCGACTTTTCCAGTAAAAAATATTTTTTATGACTCTTTTCAAAATAACGGCAAAAAAACAATAAAAATTGAGGTTTTCTCAAGTATTTTTTTTTCCTTTGACATCTTTTCCTGAAGTTGTTCTTATTTATTCAAAGGTTTTTTTTTAGGTCAAAATTAACCAAGTCATGTTCACAAAATGTTGATAGACCCGCAAAGCAGATCATTTTGGACCTGCTGCCTGGAAGCCCTTAAAGTTAAAATTCCGGAAACCGCCTTTTATACATGGTTTACCAACCTGGAGATGGTCGAATTAAAGGAAGACCATCTGGTTATCGGCACCCCCAATAATTTTGTGCTGGACTATGTTTCCCATCACTACAAAAACGCCATTGAGAAAGCCGTTGGGGATCTCATCGAATCTCCTGTTTCAATCAGCTTTCTCAATCTCGACAGATCCTGTAACAGTCTTTACGATGATGGGAATTATAAACCACCAGAACCTGTGTCGTTTCAAGAGTCTGAGCATCAGATTAATGAACCCACCAAGGTTGATTCCAACCTGGTTTTAAAAAAGAACTATACTTTTGAGCACTTTGTAGTGGGAGACTGCAATCAACTGGCCCATGCGGCCTGCATGGCTGTTTCCGAGGCTCCCAACAGCAATAATTTCAATCCCCTTATACTATACGGCGGAACTGGTTTGGGAAAGACCCATCTTCTTCAGGCTGTTGCTCATTTCATCCTTGATGCGGAAACCGCTCATAAGGTTGTTTACCGCACTTCTGAAGAATTTACCAGGGAATATATTGAGTTTGTCCATAAGAATAAGGATTCCCGCTCTTTTTACCGCGTCTACAAAGACACAGATGTCCTCTTGATTGACGACATTCAATTCTTAGCCGGCAAGAAAGCTACACAGGAGGAATTTTTCAATATTTTCAATAACCTTCAACAATTGGACAAACAGGTAATCATCACCTCCGATCGCCTGCCTTCTGAGATTGCGGGACTTCACACCCGCCTGCTGTCGCGCTTTGACACAGGGCTCCTTGCCAACCTCCAGCCTCCGGAACTCGAAATGCGACTGGCCATACTCCGGAAAAAACAGGAAAATGACGCTAATGCCTGCATCAACGAGGAAGTCCTTTCCTTTGTAGCCAACTCAGTAACCTCAAACATAAGAGAACTGGAAGGGACTCTGGTAAAACTTTCAGCGTACGCCTGTTTTACCCGTATGCCAATCACTGTGGATGTCGCAAAAAATATTCTCGGAGACACTATACGAAACGTTGATAAGCCCGTCACCATAAAGAAAATCATCCGCGATGTGTCATCTGAGTTCAATGTTCCGGTTGCTCATGTTACTTCTCAAACCAGGAAGAAAAACGTAACCGAACCCAGGCAAATTGCCATGTACCTCGCCCGGCAGCTTACCGATAATTCCCTGCACACCATCGGCCTGGCCTTTGGCAGGGATTATTCTACCGTGATTCACAGCCTCAAAAAAGTAGAGGCCCTGATTGAAGAGGACCCGGAATACCGACGCCGCACAGAAAGGATAAAAGAACTTATTCTCAGGCTTTAATCACGCTCTCAGCCACCTGTTTAGCCAACAGGTTTGCCGGTTCCAGTTTTATGGCGGTCCGGGCAGCACTCTCGGCTTTCTCCATTTCTCCGCGGTTGAGATGTATTTCAGATGCAATGCCATAAGCAGTTGCTTTGATGTTTCCGGCTGGATGGTACATCAAGCTGTCCTGCTCTTTCTCATGAACAAGTCCGTTCACCAGCGCTTCCGCCGAGTCCCAGCGTTGCTGGGATTTATAACATAATGCCCTGGTCAACCTCGTCAGAGGGTGAACATTAGTCTTTGTGATGCATTCCAGAGCGTTTTGATATTTCCCCTGACCGCGGAGGTTTTCTGCCCGCAGCACTTCCCATTTTCCGGAGATGTCCGGAAAGCGCTCATTCAACCAGCCCAGCAGTCCCTGAAAATCATCCTGTCCTCCCGTCCGCATCAGAGCGCATCCGAGCAGGAAATAGGGTTCATACAGGTTGACGTCCACAACCGGCCCTGCCCCGGCTTTGTTTTTCAAAGACCGGACAGGTTTTCCATCGCAGAACAACTGGTACCTCAAGACATTCACCGCTTCCTCTGCCCGTTCCAGGGCCATTAATGCTTCAGCATGTAAAACGAGAAACTGAAAAGAATCCGGCCATTTCTTTTTACCTGCGTTGATGAAGGCCCCCAGCATATCACCGCGGTTCCTCTGCACCGCATATTTAATTCCGTAATAATGCGCCAGGAACTGTGAGTCCGGTTTTTCAGCCGCCTCCCTGATACTCTCAAGGGCCTCATCATACTGGTCAAGACTCCAATGTATGTTAGCGGCTATCGTTAGGACCCTGCTGTCATGCATTCTGCAGGCCTGTATTGTCTTTAACGCTTCTTCATGTCTCCCTAAGCGGTTTAAAGTAAGGGCCATAAAAGTCGAAGCGGCTCCGCCGGATCCCTCCTTTTCCGCCAATCTTCTATAGGCTTCCAGAGAAATTTCCAGCTCATCACAACGGGAGGCCTGCACCCCCGTGTAATAAAGAAACTCTGTTTGCTTTTTTTCATCCACCAGATAAACTTTTTTCCATGCCCTTTGGATAAACAGCCTGGCTGAAGAAGTAAATCCATTTTGAATCAGCATTTCCGCGATAGCTATATCTTGAACGGGCTCTTTGGCTCCTGAAAGGGCCATATTCAAAAGCCGCCTCACCGCACCGCTTTCCGAGAAGGTCTGAATGTATTTCTTATGGAAACTCCATTCGCCTTTCAACTTATCCAGGCTGCCAACCTGTAAGGCGGAAAGGCAATAATGAAGATGGTAATCGGGAACTTCCGGTTCCATTTGAATTGCCCTCCGATGACAATCCAGGGATCTTTCTCCTGAATCTTCCCGATATGACAGTATTCTTCCGTACAGATGGAGCGCTTCCGGGTAGTCCGGGGCCGCCTGCAGCGCCTTTTCCAGAAAGTGTTCAGCCAGGAATATGGCTCCAAAGGAAAGCATGTGTCTGGCCAGGTTGGTGTTGGCAAAAGGATGATGAGGATCCTTGCCTAAAACCTGCCGGTACAATGCCACGGCCCGGTCCATGTCTTTCTTTTTTTCATGCAGAAAGCCCAACAAAGCAAGTCCATCCGGGTGTGTGCCGCTGCGCTCCTGCAACCGGATTGCAAATGATTTTGCTTCATCAAGCTTATGAAGGAAGAAACAATGAAGTACCGCTTCAAACAACAGATCCGGATTATCTCCCTCATGGGCAAGACAGTTTTTCAGGATGAAGAGATTAAAAAGGAGCTTTTCCTCCGGTTCGGAAGGCGGAAAGTGGAGGCTTCCGAAATCCGGTACGGGAAAGAGGCAGCCCGCGCCTTCACTCATTTTTTCCCCCTTTTCCAGCCTGGACAAATTTGCCCGATCCTCAGCACTGGAACCAGGCAGGCCGCAGGCTTTCCGAAGGCATTCCAAGCTCAGTTCCTTTTGCCCCAGCCGGTAATGCATCAAAGCTTTGAATTTCCATGCATCGGCTTCATCAGGAAAAAGTTCAACTGCTTTTTCCGCACGTTTTATTTCCACAGATCGGGAATCAAGAAAAGTGGAAAGCCAGGCCAATTCCAGCACTGCTTCAGGGAGTAACGGCTCCGCTTCCGCCGCTGCCTCAAGGGAAGCAATCCCTTCTTCCACAAGACCAATATTACTGTCAATTCCTCCCTGATATACCAGAAGCGTTCCCAGTACATAAAGCTGTTGCGGATCCCTGTCTGCCGCGGGTATGGATTGAACCGAACTGATGACCTGCGACCGTTTTTCTGCATTAGGCCAAACCCGGAAAACCGGCCCGGGCCCCTCTGAGAGCTGGAAACTATCAGTAAGAGTACTTTGAATGGCACCGCCTGATTTCTTTTTACGCCTCTTGGACTTTTTACTACTCATTCCCTTATATAAGTCTGACAGGACTGGATTATAATTTATGATCCAGGCTTGATAAATAATAATTTATCACAGTAAAAGACACAAAGGCGTAGTACAGGCGAAATGGTAATGGCGGTTTGGGTCGTTCTTTCTCTTCAGCGATACTATTAATCAGTGATACTCCCGTTTCATTCGGTTCTCTTTGACCTTATTCCACAGCAAACCTTCCAGGCCCGACTATTCGGAATCCTGTATCATAAGTGGTTTGTTCCGGCGGCAAAGCCCTCCTGTTGCTTGCCCTGAGGGCCTGCAAATAATAATTCCAACTGGCCCCTCTGGCCACCTTATCGGTCCCGAACAAAGGCCCCTGAGGATTGCTTATCTGCTCTGTGTAGTCGCCATACCAGTCATTGACCCATTCCCACACATTGCCGGCCATGTCATACAATCCATGGCGGTTTGGCAACAACTGTTTTACCAGATGTGTTCTGCCCCCTGAATTGTCATTGAACCACGCATAGTCCCCTGCCAGACTGTCAGCGTTGCCCCAGTGGTACAATTGCCCGGAATCCGATCCATAGGCATATTCCCACTCAGCCTCAGTCGGAAGCCGGAAGCCGTTCTGATAAAAATCAAAAACGCTTCCGAACCTGGAGTAAACAGGCGACAGATCATGCAACTCACTGAGCCGGTTGCAATACTCGACGGCGTCATACCAGGACACCTTGGTGGCAGGCATGCTGTCCTCCGGCTCCTCAAACACTCTTTCTGGAAATACTGTCCGGAATTCTCCCACAGTCACTTCCGAGGTCTTTACATAAAAACTGTCTACGCACACCTTGTGGCCCGGTTGCTCATCTTCATCAATGATTGCATCCAAGCTGTCCTCCCCGGTGGTATCCTCCCGGCCCATCGTAAAGCATCCTCCGGGGATTAACACAAGCTCAGGTTCCAGAGCATCCGCAAAACCATTATCATTGCCATCCACTGCGTTTTCATCACCCACATAATTTGGACTCTCGGGATCAAAGGGATTGTTAAATTCCCTCTCCTTGCAGGACTCCGCCACCAAAACAAGCGCTGTTAAAAAAAGAGCCGCCAGGCAGGGGGATGTTTCCCCCGCTGATCTCTTTCGGTTAGCAAGAGGGTCTGTGATGGTTTTTCTTCTCATGATTCAAAAAGTGAAAATCAGGAAACTTATGCCAAAACCGATACTGCTTAACGTCCCGTACCATCCGACCCTTTCATCCTTTTCCTGTACCTTTTCCCGAAATCGCTCTGTTTCCTCCCGGGTTAAAGCGGATTGATAGCTCAGATAATAATCGTCAGACGCTTCACTCAGATCATAGGCTAAATAACTAAATACAATACCACCTACGGCAAAAAAGGCGCCGGAAAGGATTCGGGTTGGGTTCTTCCTTCCAATGGCCCTTTTTTTTGTCAATTGTACTTCTTTTTCACGATTCATTTTTCTTAACCGCTCATTTTCCTTTTCCTGCAGATTGATTCTTTCAGCTTTAAAAATTTTGGCTTTTTCCGCGATTTCCTGAAACCTTTCCGTACTGGTAAGTTTTTTGGGAAAGAGAAACTTTCCGGGACAGTAAAAGGTGTTATTACCATACTTTATTTCCAAGCTGTCCAAAGCCATATTATACCTTTTTCCGGATTTGGTGCGATATTGCATATTCCAGTAATGTACGATAAGATCTGCATCCGCGAGATTCGATCTTATCTTATCTCCCAATCTTTTCTCCAGGGAAGTTTTACCTGAAAACCGGAAAACAAAGGGTTCCTGGTTCACCAGAATCTTTACTCCCCATTTTTTGGACGCCTCATCATACTGGAATTCGTTAATCATGGTCCCTGTGAGGGTGTCAGACCGGTAGGCAAATTCAATTGCCGTGATGGCGGAATTAATGCTGTTGATGGTTTCCTGGTATTCCCTGACCGCCCGCGTGAAATTTTCAACCATCAGGTTCATTTCCCTGGACTTCTTTGTTTCATATTCTTTTTTACGCTTGTTGAATTCCTCAGTGCTTTCCGCTACAGTCCCTGGATTAAGAACCGGATATAATTCGGAAAAAAGCCCCGACGACCTCTCAAATAATTTTTGTGTATATGCAAACCGCTCCAACACCACGGCCCTCCTCCGGTAATACTCCCATACGGATTGAGCGTCATGGAGAGCCAGTAATCTCAGGTTCAACCTTTCCCGGGAGGTATCATAGGGAGTGATGCGGGGAGTCAGGGAAAAAGTATGCTCAATCTGAGCTCCCCCCTCAATTTTCAGGGGCAGGTCTATTTCATAGTATCCCTCTTTTTTCAACTGAACCCTAATGTAGGGTCTTTCGGCCATAGCTAATACCATGGGCGTTTCCCCTATTTTCCGGTTCTCCACATATACACCGGTTTCCTGTGGATCTGTGTTTATAATCAGCCGGGCCGGAAGTGATTTTTCCGCAAAAACCTTAATCCATTCCCCGGCGTTGTTGTAATACAGTACCGGAATCCCCGGAACCATAACATAATCATAGTCGATATAAACAACCTGAATATCCTCATGAGGAAGAGACAATCGCTTCAGAAAAAATTTGGTTTTTACCTTTTCTTTATAGTCCAGGCCCGCTACTTTAAAGGCAAAAACTTTCGGATACCATTGGGGACGGAATTTTCCTTCGTACAAATAGTACATATCCTTATCGCGCTTAATCCTCAAATACGTCAGGCCTCTCCGGACAAGTTCAGGTTCCGAAGATCTGAACTCAGTGCCGACTACCGGAGAAAAGAGGCTGTCCTCCGACGGATCCATGATTTGATCGGGATGGAAATTACGTATAACATAAGGGTCCGATTGTCCAAAGGCAATCAGCAGCACAATCAGCACACTGGGCTTGAATATTCCCGGATAAGTGTACAACGCCATAAAAACCAAATTAAATATATATAATCGTAAAATAATGATATTTGCTTTAAAAAGATACTCCTACCTGATTAGCGAGGACTGGATTTTCTAAAGAAATCTGTTAAAAAAACCTTCACTTTTCTCTTGACTGTGATTTTTCATAATGATACGGTTTAGGGTATTATGGATTTGGAGAAATTCCTCCGGGTTTCGCGCCACACCTTCCTCGATTTCCTACTTGTATATATCATTTTGGGTCTGGTACAAAACACTCCCTGCCAGTTGACCCAGTTCTTCGGCGGGAACAACCGCTTGAAATACCGGGGCAACCTTTCCTATGAAGGCGCCTCCGCGCTCAGTGAATTGATAGATATTTCCAGCATCTATCCCGGTACCGGAAAACTCTTTGGCAATCCCGCCGGGACCGCCTACACGGACAAATTGCAGATTCAAACCGACCTTTCCTTCCCTGGACTGGGAATAAACACGTCAACTAAAAAATCAGAAGTTTTCAAGCAGATGATACAGGATGGGTTTGACGGTTTCCTGCAGCAGGAAGGAGTGACCGGGGACGACAGGGTTGACCCGGAAATCCATACAGACATGGCCCAGACACCGGGCCTGGATGGGGTCGGCATTTCTCTCCGTTTTTCCCAACTTCCATGGCCTGTAACGCTGACCGGCGCCTTTGAAAGAATGGTCGACTTCCAGCTTGAACTTGACTTAAATGATTTAAATGTCGGCGTTGGGATGCCCATGGATGAGACAGATCCCGCTTCCGATAGTATCAAGGCCAAGTTCAATCTGCAGTCGGGCCTTGCCCTCTACATGGGACTGAACCGGCGGGGAGTGGGGATGGCCATGGAAATTCCAAAGGCCAGATTAAAATACGGTTTGGCCGTGCACCAATATATGGCCTATTGGGACTTTTATGGAGCAGGTGAAATTAACGGATTTATCTCCTTAAACCAGAGGGAATCCTATTTCAACCTGGAAGGCACGGATTATACTGATGACCTGGCCGCCCATTACGCCGGTTATGGAAAAGGAAGCACGCCGGGATTTGCTTTCGGTATTAACTGGCAACCCTTTCGCCACTTCGGCCTGGATTTAGTGTCCAGTTACAACGGGACCATCGACCTCGGTTACACCCGGGGGGAACATTACATTTTACACGCCGTCGACCCGGATGTAAGCAGCAGCGCAGACACTGCTTCCGGAGAGGAGGCTGATTTGTTCGACGTTGGCAGGCTGAACCTCACCAAACCAACCCTGACAAAGAATATTTCCAACGATATTGAAAATATCACGCTGAAATTGCCCTCCCGGCTGGGAGGATCGTTTTATTTTCTATCCTCATGGTTCAGATTCAACATAGATTATGCCTGGTATTACAGAAACATGGTCCTGCATTACGACCACACCAGCAGAAAGACCGTTTTTGACTCGACCTACAACGATGTGATGATCACTGATGACGGACGGGATTCTGTGGAAGTTCGCGTATCCAGAGGGCAGCTGGGCACCAATTTAACTCATAAAGGCGCCATTGGCCTTCAGCTGTGGGGCCTGTTTTTTAACACGGGAGTCTATTACGGCAAACCCATCTTCTATGAGAACGGCAATGACGTCCCAGTGGATTTCATGCCCATATTAAATATGGGGTTCACCTACAATGTGAACCACAACTTGAACTTTTCCACTTCAATAATTTCCCTCCCCATGGCAATTTTAAAAACCAGTATCCGGTATAGCATGTAAGGCATGTATGCGTAAATCACTGTTTTGGATAGGATGTGTCATGGCAGGAAACCTGCTGTTCCAGGGCAGCGCTCTGGCTCAGGAGATCCAACTTACTAAACTTCCTCTGGAGATGTACCGCCAGAAAGATACCATCAAGATAGGATGGCAGGGAGGAGAGGGAGAGGTGCAACTGAGGAGTTCCATTATCCCGGGTGGAGGAGTGGATATCTCCCACTATCAGATTGTCCATATTCCGGCCTGGCCGCCCTCAGCCGACTCATTGACCTTTGTATACGCTGATGAAGTTGAGCCGGAATACCTGGAAACTGATCTGAGGTATGGAGTTAATTATTGCATTTTGGCCAGTGGTTCACGCAAGTCGGCAGAATTCCGGATAATCATGGAATCCAGCCAGGCACCAAATTCAGAAAGTCCGGCCAATGAAGCGATTGTCTCTGACTTAACCCCGGAATTCAGATGGAGCGGAAGCGCTCCTTATTTCACGCTTCTGCTTTCCGACCAGGCATTCACCATCAAAGACGGAAAGCTTGAGAATCTTAATGCCATCTGGCAGCCCACCACCAGGAATAAGAGCATACGTTATGGCGAAATCACAGAATTCAGCACCGGACAGGAACCGCCGCCGCTGTTAACGGGTAAAACTTATAATTGGCTCGTATTAAACAATTACGATCCTTCCACCAATGTCATTTCCCAGGTTGTGTCCATGCCCAGCAGTTTTACTTATAATGCCGACGTTCCCGAGAGTCCCGTATTAATTCATCCTGAGGACCATGATACTATAACAACCAATGATCCTCTGATTTTCAAATGGTCTAATGTAGAAGGGGCAGTCAGCTACCGTCTCGATTTATTCGAAGAAAATATCATCAATGAAAGTCAGGCCCTGACGGGCATATGGCAGAAAGAGGTGAATAATCCTGAAGCCATTTTAAATGACCCCAACGGCCTGTTGAGAAACCTCAATTACCAGTGGCGCGTCTACGCCTATGACAGCCGTGGCCGGGCAAATGTTTCGACGGTTTTCAACTTTTACAATCAGACCGACGCGGGTAAAATCGCCGTGCGTGTGTATGATGAGAATAAAAACCAGATTCCTTACGCAAAAATCATGTTCAACCGGGTTCCTGGTATGCGCCACCCTTTTATTGCGGAGAGTCCTGCGGACGAAAACGGATTTCTCAAGTTTGAATACATGCCGCTCCGCACCTACTCCATCACGGCCATTAAGGAGGGGTATGAACCCCAAACAATAGTGTTCGATTATACTACTACCGATCAGGTCATAAAGGAAATTTATTTGACGCCTACCCGCGGCATTATCTACGGTAATGTCGCAACCGCGGAGGCCACTTCCATAGCCAACGCATTTGTCATCGCCACAAGCCTCGATAATGAGAATGAAAGCGTCCGGCAGCAGTTATCCAGTTATTCAGGAGACTACAGTTTTGAGGTGCCCTACGGATCCTGGGAAATTTCCGCCTCCCATAATGAATACGAAAAGACGGAAGTCCAGGTCGCCACCCTTGATTCCAGCAGCAAAACCGTTAAAAAAGATTTTACCCTCAGTCCTTTTTACTACAGCGTCAACGGCAGCGTCATCAACAGTTACACCTCCGAAAAAATATACGACGCCCGTTTGACGGTCAAACAGGGAGGCGCTGTCCGGGAATTCCAGACTGCCGGAGACGGTTCATTTTCCTTTTACTCTCAATCAGGCGAAGCCGAAGTAGTCTGCTCGAAACCGGGATTCTCAACCAAGACCATGTTCTGGAATATTCAATCGGATTTGAGCAAAACTATTTCCCTGAATCCCGGAGCGTCCAACGTTTCCGGAACTGTGCTGGACGAGCAAATCAAATACCAGAGCGGCGTGACTATCACGGCCGTATCAGATACCCGGGAACTTATTTACACCACTGGGGTGGACGGTTCTTATCAGTTGAGTTTAGCTGCGGGAAACTGGAACATAACCGCCTCCAAGGATGGATACACCAGCCAACAGGAACATAATATTCTGCTCGAATACGGTCAGGATATCTCAGCCAACTTCAATCTTAAAAAAAACCAGTCCTTTATCAACGGCCAGGTGAAGGAGCAGAAATCCGATGGATTATATAATCTGGCCGGTGTAACGGTCCGGATAGTTGAGACGGGCACATCAGAGCTTACCGACGCCATGGGCAGGTACTCACTTTCGGTGGAGCGGGGAGAATTCACCCTGGCGGCTTCTCTGTCCGGCTATTCTTTTCCGGAGCAACAGAGAATTTACACAGGCGACAATGACACCATAAGCGGCATCAACTTCACCGGCACAGGCAATGCTGCCATACTTTCAGGATATGTCCTTACAGCCATAGGGACCGCGCCCTCGGTAACCGTATATGCTCTTGACCTCAATACCGGCAATCTCACCACGGGAATCTCCAATAACAGGGGCTTGTATGAATTTTCCCTGTTTTATGGTGATTATAAAGTATGGGCCGTTAAAAATGGGTATATATCCGACACTTTAGCTTCCGTACACCTGAATCCGGGCAGGAGCTACACCGGCAGGGACATCAATCTCGTCAAGAATACCGGCGTCATCATGGGAACCATCACTTCCGGCGGCAGTCCGGTCATCGGCAAGGAATGTGCCGTGACGTATACCAGCCCATCCGGCTCTCAATCAGCTCCGGTCTCGTTTTCAGGCGAGTTCCAGTTTGAGGTAGAAGCGCAAAAACTCTACACCGTAAGGGCCGGTTGCGATGATCATGTGCCTTCAGCCCCTCAGGAGCATCTTCTCTCTTTAAATGAGACGAAAAACATCATGCTTTCAGTGCAGCCTTCCAGCATGGTTTTTAGTGGCATGGTGTATTGTTCAAAAACCCGCCTGGGACTGCCGGGGGTTAACATCACCATCAGTGATAAAAACAGCGACTTTGAACAGCTGGATATTTCGGAGGGAGAGCTCGGAAGATACCAGTTTACCCTGATGGCTGGACAATACACCCTGACCTTTTCCAAGGCCGGCTACCTGGACCGGGTCAGGGACATCGAGGTCTCACCCGGTGAATCCGTAACAGGCGTAAGTGACATCCTCACTGTAAATGAGGGAAACCTTTCCGGCCAGGTAAAAAACGTCGCAGTCAGCGCTCTTCAAGGGGTTAGAGTGACGCTGTTCAGAAGCGGCGTTACCGTGGCTCCCGAAGTTACCGATGGGCAGGGCCGTTTCCGGTTTAACGATCTTCCCGCCGGTTTCTACAGCCTCACAGCCAGACTCAATAATTTCTATGAAGAGAACCGAAACGTATATATAGAAGCTGACAACACCACTCAGCAGTCCATCACCCTGCAGGCATGGACGTCGCAAATTTCAGGCCAAATACTTCTGTCCTCTGGCTCGAGCCTCGCCAATGTCCAAGTCTCCATCCAGAGCGGCGAACTCACCCGAACCGGTTATTCTGACGGGGATGGCCTGTTCGCGTTTGATTCCCTGCCGGCCGGTGACTATTCCATTGCGGCCTTTCTCGCCAACCACGCTTCAGACACCACTTATGTGGACCAGCGGCTGGGGGAGGGGGAATCACTGCAGAATATGGACTTTTCCCTGATGCCCTTTTCCGGGCAGGCCACGCTCCAGCCCCAGGGCGTAGCCAACACCTCGGCCTTGAGATTTAAGCTCGTGCATACCACCACAGGCGACGAATTCATTTCTTCCGAAGCATCGCCCTTTGCTTTCTCTCTCCCCACCGGCGCGTACACTCTTTCCCTTTTAAACTCCGGCTACGGCATCACCTCCGCGACTTCTCTGACGGTGACCGGAGTGCAGACCTTTGAGGTAACCATAGAAGTCCTGACCGTCACTGTGGCCGGGATAGCCAGAAACCAGGACAATGATCCGGCAGGAAGCCTGACGGTGAGGATTACGCCTTCCTCCACGGAACTCGATGAAGCCACGGCTCAAACCAACTCCAGCGGGGCCTTCTCCTTCAACGGATTGCCTGGGGGAGCTGCCTATCAGCTGGGCTGTATCTCAGCGGTTTATAAATGCGATGAACTGCTCGTCACCGCCCAGTCTTCGGCAAGCCCTCAGTTGGTGGCCGAGGACTTTTCCACGGTCATCTCGGGCAGCGTCACGTTAAAAGGGGTTCCCTATGCTAACGCTCGCATCCAGGTGTCGGGTTCCGGGAACCAGCCCAAGTCTCTCTACCCCGGGCCTGACGGCGTTTTTGAGATCAAAAACCTGCGTGCCCAGAACGGGGACTCCATCACTGTTACGGTCTCCACAGAGGGAGTGCCCTCTATCACCAGGGTACTGAAAATGAGCGCCGGGGAGTCAGTTTCGGGCCTGGCATTTAATCTGGTTCCCATCATTATCACCTACAACGATATTCTCACCACGGACACCAGGGCGCTTTCCGGTCAAACCGTGCTGGTTTCCCATGGAGGCCAGGACACCACGCTGACCACGGGCTCAGACGGCGGTTTCGGCCTTTCAGATCTTCTGCCAGGTGCGGTGCTCACGGTCCAGACCCAGCTCAATACCGAGGAGTTCGGCAATGTGATTAAAACCATAACGCTGGGAAACGAGACAACCCAGAATTTTACTACAGTGGCCACAGAACATAACTCGGAAATTGCCATATCATCAAACATCGCCGATTTCGCCCTGTATATAAACGGGGAACTCCGCGAATCAGTCACGGGAAATTCCCGTACGCTCAGTCATCTGCCCGCGGGAAGCTACCTGATTTCCCTTACCAAAGACAGGCATCTCTCCCAACCGGTTGAGGCCGTCATTCAGCTGGATGGCACCAGCGCGTCAAACGCCACGCTCAATTTTGAACTCACTGAAATCACTTCCGGAGTGTATGGTAAAGTTTATGAGTCGGTAAACCGGGTAAAGGTCCCCGCTCGCAACAACATCAGCCTGGTACTGGCGGACACCGCTGCGGGGATAGCCGATACCGTCACCACCAAAGCCGACGGCTCATACTTCTTCCAGGACTCTCCAGCCGGACAATACGTGCTCAGTGTCTTTTTGCCCGGCTTCATGCCTGAGGAAATTCCGGTAACCGTCGGCAGCGAGGCCGTTAATCAGGATGTCACCTTAATTGCAAACCTGCAGGCGGTATTCGGCCGGGTAAGGGGGGATTCATCAGTGGTCCTCAGCGAAATAGAAGTAACGCTTTCCAGCACCTCGGGAGAAACATGGCGCGCGTTGTGCAACCCCTACGGAGATTTTGAGTTCCTGAACCTGGAAAGCATGAACGCGTACACCGCAAAAGCGACATCCGGAGAATTCAGCTCCACCGATACCTCCTTCATTGTTCCCATGGGAAAGACAGTAAAGGCCAACCTGCTCCTACTGCGGTTAGCTTCTATCGAGGGCCAGGTGGCTTATGAAGGTGCCGGTATTTCTTCGGCCGCCATAACCGTCACCAGCCTGGCGAGCGGCAATATCATATCCGCCCTCACCGGCAATGACGGAAGCTATCTCATCCCGGGCCTTAAGAACGGTGAGTACTCCATCCAGGCCGAAAAAGAGGGCTTTATCAACCTGACCGGGATGCTCACGGTCAACGTCAGGGATAACCAGGTTGAAGGTTTAACAGATTTTCAATTCACTCCCAAGCAGACAGGGATATTCGGAGTGGCCGCCAATGACGCCGGCGAACCGGTGGAAACCGAAATCCTGTTCATCAGCGGCGCCGACACCATCACCGCCGCCACCGATGTTCAGGGCCAGTATGTGTTGAGGTCTGTCCCCGGCGGCAGTTTTAGTATTGAAGTCTCCCATCCCGCCCACGAGGCCTACTCCGATACCATCCAGCACGACCAGAGCGAATTTCAGGAAGTCAACATCGTGCTCATGCGGATACGGAACCAGCTGACCGGATCCGTGGTTTCTGCCTTTGATGAAGCAGTAAAAATAGAAGGCGCGGCCATTTTATATTCCACGGAGACAGGAGAAACCGGAAGCGACACCTCGGCAAGCGACGGTTCTTTTTTAATCGCCTTCGCCCAGGACCCCGGCGCCTATGTGACTGTCGACTCCATCGTGAAACAGGGATATGATCCGCTGGTATATCAGAGGATTAACCTGGATACGCTCGGTTCCGGCCACAAGACCTTCAGAATGATGCCGGTGTTCACCTATAACGGACAGATTACCGTGACCGTTATGGACAAGGGGGAGGTCCTCCAGGAAATGGCCATGAACCTCACTCCGGAAGCGGCCTTTGTCGATGAACAGGAAAGCAATGATAATCCCGCGGTATTTGACAGTTTACGGGTGCCGGGAAATTACTCCCTTACCGCTTCCAAAACAGACTACGCCGATCTCACTACCTATTATACACTTACTCCGGGAAATGACACCATCAGCGACACGCTCTACTATCCTTCCTCTCAATTCCAGTTTAAAGTCACCAGCAACGGCTCTTCTCCTCTGGCTGCTGAAATATATGTAGGTGAAGAAAAAGCCGCAGCCGATACATCAGAATCAGGGCTCTACCAGACCGCCGCCGACCTGCAGGCAGGCGCCTATGAAATCTCTGTCTCCCCCAAAGATCCCGCCTATCTATCCTTACAGCCTTATCAAAGCCCGCTTGGCACTAATGAGATCCGCAGGGAGAATGTCGTCTTCCCCTGGAAAATCAGGGCAATTCAAGATACGATACTGGGGGCGTCCGTGGCGGGCATGCTCATATTCGAGTCCGGTACCGATGCCGCGGATATAAACTCCTCTGTCCAGGCTTTTCTCTATTATAAACACGCAGACGACGACGACTTCCAGAACCTGGCCATGGAATTGGGAACCGAAACAAAGACCGGAAAGCACATTCTTTACGCCACCATCCCCGGCCAGGACCAACCAGGGGAAGTCAAGTATTTCTACTTGGTGGAGTACAACGGGGCCATCACGGCTGCATCGGGGGATCCCGTAGACGCGGTATACTCTAATGCCACCAAGCCTAAAAAATTTAAAGTAGTCGATCCCAATGTACTGAAGGCCATCAGTTTCGCGCCCACCAGGCTGGAGGCTGATTCTACAACCGTGGCGGGGGGCAGCCGGTTGGTGATAGGCATCAACTTGTTTGGAGAAAACGGACGGAGTTTAAACAAGTATTTTGATCAGGAGCAGGCTGATGATGATAACATAGGGGCAACTTGGTCCCTTCACGAGAACGAGCAAGTGTCAGAAAGCTCCGGATCGAGTCTGGAACCGGCAGAGGGAAATCCAAGGCAGGCGATATACACTGCCGGCGACCCACAGTCTCTTGACATTTACTGCACGGTCATTATGGGTGGAACATCCGTTCAGAGATCCATTAAAGTAGTGGCCCGTGATATAACCGCAGACAGCATCGCCATCCGTTTCGATGACGAAAACCGCATGCTTTCTGAAGGCGGCGCCCCCCTGGAATTAAACAACCGTAAAAAGAAAGGATACCATTTCAGCGCCGTTGGCTTTACAGCCGATAAGGAGGAGTTTCACCTATCTCCCGAGTGGGGCCTGGCTGACTCGGCCATCTTGAGGAAGGCCGACACCGCCGCCTTCAGCACCGGCCATTTCATACCTGACTCGGGGATAGTGGCGGCTGACACCCTATCCATCTATGACTCTGCCAGCGAAAAAATATTCCGCACGGTTATCAAGACCTACCTGAGCCTGGAGCCGGCTGACTCCGGAGAAGTGCAGGTGGAAAACGGCAAAGGGGTATTTATTGATGTGCCACTGCAGGGATTAGAAACGTCCCTGCGGGTAGATTTCTCCCAGCCGGAAGTATCCACCATCCTTCTGGTCTCCCCTGAGACTGAAACCGCCGGTGATGTGGTAAATATAGAGCTAACCCCTCCCCAGCCCTTTAAGGCCGGTAACGGAGCATATGTGTCCCTGCCCGTTCCCGAAAACGCCAAAGACAGGGATATTTTCGTTGGCCATTGGAACACTAAAAACCTGGCCTGGGACCAACTGGAAACCAATGCCGACCGCAGCAATGATTCTGTGATCACAGCTTTGGCCAAGGCCTTTTCTTCTTTTGCCATACAAGCAGCCAGCCGCACCCTGGGTGCCTATGATTTCAAGGTCATGCCCAATCCCTTCACTCCCCTGGATCCCTGGGGGCTCCAGTTCGAGTACGAGGTGGGAAGTGTCAACGCCAGCCAGGTGGGCGTGCAGGTGGAGGTGTATAACATGAGGGGCGACCTGGTGTACCAGTCACATAAGAACCTTCTCAATAAAACGGAAAGCATCACAGCAGGGACCCGAAAACAGCTTGAAGACAAGTCCCAGTCAGACCGGCTTGATGAAAATGCCCTTTACCTATGGGACGGTCACACGACTGAAGGAAAGTTGTGCAGAAACGGCCGCTACCTCCTTAAGCTGATCATAAATGACCCCGAAGGAACCAAGATGTACTTAAAGAAAGTGGTATTACTGAAATGAAGGGATGGTTTTTCAGAATTCCCTTGTTATGGGCCAATGCGGTGTGCCTGGTTCTGCTGATATCATTTTCTTCCGGGGAAGAGAACCTGAGCGGCATTCCCGGCGCCTTTGCCCCGGTGGATATCGGGCCCAAGGGATCCGCTTTAGCCGGCGCTCAGACTGGAAGCCCTGACGCGGCCGAGGTGCTCATATACAATCCAGCCGCCCTTTATGGGGCTAAGTGGAGCGGAGGATACTTTTATGCCAGCAACTTTGACTTTATTCCCTATAATTTTGTTTCTGGCAGTTACCGGATGAACAAGCTGCCCCTGGCCTTTGGTATGGGGGCCTTCCAGAATGGAGACGAGATATACAGTGAAAATGAAGTCTATCTTGGTGCGGCGTCCTCTCTTTGGATATTTAAAGGCGGAATAAGCTGGAAACTGAGATACGCCTCCACAGGAAGCGGGGGTACGGATTTTAGGGATCCTGAAACCGGATTGAATACCAAGGTCACAGGAACAGGTCTGGGATTTTCCGGTTTTGATCTTGGGCTGCAGGCGGTGTTCCTCAAAGAGAGATTGATAGTGGGTGGAGTGGTCAAGGACGCTTTCTCCGCCGTTGCCTGGGACACGGAAAATGAAGCAGGTACGGCCAAAGGCGAATACCTGGAATTCGTACCCACGTCAGTGAAATTCGGCGTCCAGGTGGAAGTCAGCGGAGACTTGTTTCTCTATGGAGATCTGGAAGCTGCCGAATATGTCCTGCCTCCGCCTTTTGACTGGGAAATTTTTGAGATCTACTCTGATGCAAAAAATAAGATGTGCATTGGTGTTGAGTGGTTGCCTCTTTACCGCTTCACGTCCATTGACTGGATTAGGAGCCTGATGATGTTCAGGGGCGGGTACAAAGAGGTGATCTTTGAAAGGGATAAGTCCAAACTGTTCGCTTTTGGAGGCGCAATCAGCTTTCCCGTGCATAACTCAGGCAAGTCGGTTACCCGCGTCAGTATCGACGGGGGTTACCAGATAAACACCATCTTTGAGGGACATAACTCCCCTGTGGTAGGCCTGAGCATCTCTACTAAATAATCTCACCCTGATTTCAACCAAATCCACACCTTATAGCCCTTCCAGCTTACTGGTTTTTGGAATTCCATAAAAGGAAAGGGAATTTTGCCGAAGAGAAGACTCGAACTTCCCGAATGCGGTGTCAATAAATGAAAGTGGGGTTACCCTTGGTTTTAAAAGTGAAAATCCTTGTGCTTTCTTTTTGTCCAAAAACTACCGATTATTGCCTTGATATTTAGCTATAAATTTGGTATTATTGGCTTGTAATTTGGAATTATCCTTAAATTTTTAAATTTTTAGTTATGAAAAGAGATATTGATATAGTCCTGGAAGAATGGTCCCAAAAACCTGTTAAAAAGGTGTTGCTGTTAAGGGGGGCCAGGCAGGTGGGGAAAACTTACAGCATCAGAAAATTGGGTCAATCCTTTGATAATTTTTTGGAAATCAATTTCGAAATGGATGAAATTGCCCACCAATTTTTCGATGATTCACTGGAGGCGAAATCTATTTGTGGAAAATTATCAGCCTATTATGGTAAAAGGATCATTCCCCGTCAAACGCTTCTTTTTTTTGACGAGGTCCAGGCCTGTACCAAAGCCTTGAGATCGTTACGGTTTTTTCAGGAACAAATGCCTGAACTGCATGTAGTGGCCGCAGGCTCTCTTTTGGAATTTGCCATTAAAGAGATTCCCTCTTTCGGCGTGGGAAGAATAACCTCCCGGTTTTTGTTTCCATTGTCCTTCTATGAATTTTTACAGGCCACCGGAAATGAATTATTACAAGAGGAAATTAAAGCAGCGTCTCCATCTAATCCATTGAATAACGCCCTTCATAAAAAAGCTATCGAGCAATACCGCCTGTATCAGATTTTGGGTGGCATGCCAGCGGTGGTAGATGCATATGTAAATAGAGGTGATTTCCTGGAATGCCGAGGTCTATTGGATGACTTAATCCTGGGTTTACGGGATGATTTCGGTAAGTATGGCGGGAAGTCTGATGCTACAAAATTGTTCGAAACGTTTGAGTCCGTCGCAAGCCAAGCCGGGAAAAAATTTAAATATTCCAGAATATCGCAGGAATTTCCGGGGAAGGTTTATAAAACATCTTTAGAGCTCCTTTGTCTGGCCGGATTAGTGTATAAAGTAAACCATTCGTCATGTAACGGTCCGCCTCTGGGAGGAGAAATAGATATCAAAAAATTCAAGGCACTGTGTTTTGATGTAGGCATATATCAGAGGATGTCAGGGTCGAAGTTATCAGAATTAATTTCCATGAATTCAATAGATATGATTAATAAAGGAAGCTGCGCTGAAGTTTTTGTGGGAAATGAATTAGTCAAACATTCAATGGCCAGTATATACCCCAGGCTTTTTTACTGGCACCGGGAAGCAAAATCCAGCAACGCGGAAATAGATTATGTGTTTCAAAAGAGTAATACCATCATACCTGTTGAGGTCAAAGCGGGTACCAAAGGCCAGATGCAGAGCATGTTTATCTTTTTAAAGGAAAAAAGATTAAACTGTGGCATACGGCTATCAATGGAGAATTTCGGCGAGTTTGGGGATATTAAAATATACCCACTTTATGCGGTCCAAAATTTATTTCAGGATGGTGATTAACCAATGAAGGACGGGAAGGCGCTGAAAAAATAGTCTGCCGAAGAGAAGACTCGAACTTCCATGGGGTTGCCCCCACACGGCCCTGAACCGTGCGCGTCTACCAATTTCGCCACTTCGGCTGTGGGCTAAAACTGAAAATTAATCGCCGGGATGTCAAGGAGCGTCCGGTACACACTGGTGGTCAGGACGGTTGTCCCGGTACCGGAGGTTTTAGAAAGTTGACTAAGTTGATTATTAGCTAAATTTTAGCCAAAAACAGGTGGAACCATGACAAAAGAGCAATTTGAGGACGCCCATAAAGTTAAGCTTTGGAAGAAGACTGTTCAGGAGGCCGGGTGCGGGATTGAGGACCTTAAGCCCATCAATTCCATAACCAAGTCAAACGGGGAGCTTTTATTCGCTCTGGCGGAAACGCAGGTAACAGCGGGCCGCAGGCTCATGCCTTACCTGCTCATCCGGGGACATGCATGTGTTGTTGTGCCACAGGTTATGCAACGAAGCAGCGGAGAGAAAAAATTTATTATGGTTCGGCAGCGGCGCATCGGCAACGGGCACTCCAGCCTGGAGTTCCCCGCCGGCATGCTGGATTCCAGTAACGACCCAGTTCAAGTGGCGGAAAGGGAATTTCAGGAAGAAACAGGACTTGAATTCGAAAAGGGATCCCTGTTCCCGCTTCACTCGGGACCGCTTTTCAGTTCTCCCGGGCTTTACGATGAAGGCATCTTCTCTTTGGGCTGCCACCTGGAACTGGAGGACAAACCGTACCGGAAACTGGAAAACCGGTATACCGGCAATCAGGATTTTAGATTGCTATATTGGAAACCATGAAAACCATCATTTCCTGGAATGTAAACGGAATTCGGGCCTGCATAAAAAAAGGCATGTGGGATTGGTTTTTAAACTCTCAACCTGACATTTTCCTGTGTCAGGAAATAAAAGCCATGCCATATCAGCTTGGGCCGGAAATCGTTAACCCGGCAGGGTATCATGCCTACTGGCAGCCGGCGGAAAAAAAAGGGTACAGCGGAACAGCCGCTTTCAGCAAGCAGCAGCCCCTGTCCGTATCGGGATTCGGATCAAGGGAATTTGACTGCGAAGGCAGGCTCCAGGTCCTGGATTATGATTCTTTTTCCCTGATAAATGCTTATTTTCCCAACAGCCAGGAAGCAGGCAAACGACTTGATTACAAACTGGATTTCTGTAATGACATTCACAAACTCTGCCGGAAACTATGTAAAAAGGGTAAAAACCTTATCATTTGCGGTGATTATAATATCGCCCATAAACCAATTGATTTGAAATACCCCAAGGCAAACGAAAAAAACCCTGGATATCTTCCAGAGGAAAGGGCCTGGATGGAAAAATTTACCAATGCGGGTTTCGTGGACACTTTTCGCATGTTCAATCAGGAACCCGGACATTATACTTGGTGGTCTTACCGGGCCAACGCGCGGGCCAAGGACATCGGCTGGAGAATCGACTACTTCTGTGTGAACCGGGAATTCACATCAAAAGTTAAGGAATGCTCCATATTAAAAAAAGTGCTGGGATCAGACCATTGCCCGGTTTTATTGAGGCTCAAGTGAATTAGAAGTGGACTGCTATCGGATCGTCAGACCGTCACATTGAGCTTGTCGAAATGCGACGGTCACTCAGGATAAAATTCATTATTATTGATAGCGCTGGTTAGTAATCCTTTATGAATCTCAACCACCGTCACCCTTCGACAAGCTCAGGGTGACGCTTTTGCCTCACTCCTCACTTATCCTTACACACCACGGCTGACTGCTGCTTCAGCCAGATGGCGGCCCGCTTCTTCACATCCTTCACGGCCCCCTCTGATGAGGAAAAATAGTATTGCCGGTTAGAGCGGCCGGCATATATATCCCCTTCTGTGGAATTGGAGGTAAACTTTTTGGTTTTTTTTACTTTTCCCTCGACCTCCTTCATCACCGGTTCCTGTCCCTGTACGGAACTGGTAGTTACTATCATCAGTCTTTTCTGATAAAGCATGTAGTTGATTTCCAGTGATGCCGCATAAGTTTTAGTGTGTTTGTCCTGCCCCTTTTTTCCATTAACCTCTTTTAGGTACTGGGTTTGAGATTCCACTTCCGCTTCCAGGTCCGCGGCTCTGGGCAGGGAAACAATGCATTCTTCCAGCAGCTCCTTCCAGAATTTTGACTTGCCATCCGCTGTGGATTGGGCGGAAATCAGGGTGACGTTCTTGGTTTCAGTTTTGTCTTCAGCCCAGGTAACTGAATGCAGACTGGTTATAAATGTCATTACCATAAACACCAACAGGAATTTCATACCGAACATTATTACCTCCTCATTTGTGTCCCGGTGTGCTTCGGACCTCTGTGGTGATATGGACAACCGGGTTTAATTAAGTACTAATATAAAAAAGCTCCTATTTTTTAGCTATCAGGGCATTTCTAACCTAAAAATTGTATTTTTCTGGGGGTATTTTCTTAAGCTGTTATTGGGTATTTTTTTAAAAAGAAAATAAATTATCTACCAAAATCTTCTAAAAGGAGGCATCAATGTTACACGGCATCATTAGGCAGGTAACCTGGGCACTGCCCATTATTCTTACTCTGGGATGCGCCACCAAGGTTTCCCGGGTCCAGAGCGATTCAACCATGGACATAAGCGGCAAGTGGAATGACACTGATTCCCGCCTGGTGGCTGAGGAAATGATTAACGACTGCCTCTCCAAGCCATGGCTGCATAAATACCAGTCGGAAAAGACTACCCCTAAAGTAATCGTTGGTAAGATCGCCAACAAAAGCCATGAGCATATCAGCATCGAGACCTTTGTTAAAGACATAGAAAGAGTCCTGCTCAATTCCGGCAAGGTGGATTTTGTCGCCAGTAAAACTGAGCGCAAGCAGCTTAGGGAAGAAGTGAGCGATCAGTCCGAGCACGCCTCTGCCGAAACCGCCAAATCATCCGGAGAAGAGGTTGGGGCAGACCTTATGTTGATAGGCACCATAAGCACCATCGTTGACCAGGAAGGCAGTAAAGCCGTGGTATTTTACCAGGTGGATATGGAGCTTATAGAAATGGAATCCAACATGAAAAAATGGATTGGCAACAAGAAGATTAAGAAGTATGTGAAGAGAACTAAGACTAAGTTCTGAGCAACCGTTTGGTAATTCTAAATTCTGAATTATGAATTCTAAATTATTGAGGACCCCAGACCTCAATGCGGCTTATCCTTGCGCAGCAATTCAGTGAATTCAAAATTCAGGGTCGGCCTACTCATACCAATGCACTTTTATATATGATGAGAAAAAAACCTGTCTTAATATCTGTTCTGTTCCTGACGGCGCTGGCGCTCCTGTTTTCCTGCGCCACTCGCAGCTCCAAGCGCTTTAAAAAACTTTCCCGGGCCGCGGAAAAAAAGCAATACCTAAGCGCCATTGAGACCATCCGAAAAAACCCGGGTATGTACGGAAAGACCAATCAATTCCTGTACTTCATGGACATTGGGGCTCTCTTTCATTATGCCGAACTGTACGATTCCAGCAATATCAATCTGGAAAAAGCCGTGAAGGTCTACGATGAGCTGTTTGCGCGCTCGGTTACCAAGGAAGCCGCCTCCCTGCTCACCAATGACAATATCAGGCCCTACCGCAGCAAACCCTATGAGGTGGTATTGATGCACCAGTACCTGGCCCTTAACTACATGGCCATGGGAAAATTCAACGAGGCCCTGGTGGAAACCCGCAGGACCCAGTTGCTGTTCAATGAATGGGACAGAAAAGACTCCAAGGGAGTTAAATACACCAATGATCCCATGTTCCACTACCTCTCTTCCATTGCCTATGACGCGATTGATGAAACCGACAATTCCATGATCTCCCTGTTTAAATCCATCGAAGCTTACAACCAGGGCGTATTGTCCTTGCCTCCGGAGATTAAGAACTTTGCTTATTATATGTTTCAGAAGAACGACAGGGCATCTGACATCGACCTGTTGAAGATAAAGGCGGATGTTTCTCAGGAGAAAGTCCCGGGGCTCCAGAATAACAATTCGGAAATCATCCTGGTTGGATACGCCGGCAAGGGGCCTGCCCTGGAAGAGATTTCCTGGTGGGGCACCTGGGTACGGGACGGAATGCTGGTGGTCCATTACAACGGCCCCGACGGCCAGGAGGAAACTGTGGCACTGCCCGCACCGGGCTTGCCGGAAAAAGAGTACCAGAAGGCGAGCAAAGGCAAAAAAACCATGTCCGGGACCACCTTCCATATCAAGTTCGCCATGCCGGTGCTTAAAACTTTTCCATCCACTACCAAGTATTTCACCGTGCGTCACAATTCCCTTTCCTCACAAAAAAGATCAGTGGTAATTAATGATCTGGATAAAATGGCCGCCAAGCACCTTGAAGACACCAGGACCGCTACTCTAATCAGAACGGTCATTCGGGTAGTGCTGCGCACCATAGCCTCCCAAAAGACCAAAAGCGGCCTCTCCGGCAGCAATCCCCTGGCAAACCTGCTGGTAAATGTGGGCACGGACGTGCTGGCGGACCAGCTGGAAAAGGCCGATACCCGGAGCTGTTTCCTGATTCCAAAAACCGTTCAAATCGCCCGGATACCCGTGAAACCGGGAACGCATAACGTGGAAGTGACTGCCAACGGAGTATCCGGGCAGGTCATTACCTCCCGTGCCTTCAATAACATCGAAGTCAAGGCCAACCAGAAGAAGTTCATCTTCTACTCGTCGCTGAAATAAGCACACAGTCTTAGTAACGGCGTGCCGTCGGCACGCCGCTACTTTCTCCTGAAAAATCCTGAGCGGATTTGATATCTTTATGCGTCTTATTAGTGTATGAAGCCCAAATGATGATAAAACGAGAATCTGAACAGGAAATCAAGGAGATTTACGAAAAATATGCATCATTGGTGCATAGAAGGTGCCTGTCTTTTCTCAAATCAGAAGATGAGGCATGGGACGCAACCCAGGAGGTGTTTATGAGACTGATAGATTCATTGCCCGCCATCAAGAAAAAGGGGGCCATTCTGTCCTGGCTTTATAAAACCAGCACCAATTACTGCATTTCCCTGCTCAGGAAAAAAACCGGCATAGCCTTTGACGAAGAGCTCCACAGCGGGGATGGCTGCCTGGCGGCGCAGGATAAGGCCCTGATAATAAAAGACGTGGTGGAACGGCTGCTGCGGCCCTGGGACAGGAAAACCCAGGAAATAGTGGTATATACCTATATCGACGGTTACAATCAGTCAGAGATCTCCCGGCTTATGGGAATTGGTGAGTCCACTATACGCCGGCATCTGACCCGGTTCAGACAGAAATCAGGCCAATTTAAAGATGAATAAAAGGAAAAACGCCATGGCATGTGAAAAGCCCAGACAACTCGATTTAGAACTGTTTTTCGCCGGTGAACTGGACACGGCCGGGTCAGGCGAGATGGAAAGCCATCTGGAGGAGTGCCCGGTATGCAGCGGATACCTTGAAGAGCTGCAGGCAAATAAAAATGCGTTTCTCAGCCGCCACCCCTATAGTTCGTTTGCCGGGGCCGGCGCTGCGCAGGAGGAAGAGCCCTGGTATGACAGGCTTTGGGGACTCTTCATGAAACCAGCTCTCATTCCCGTATATGCCCTGCTGGTGCTGGCCGTATGCCTGATTCCCTACCTGGCCTCAATTGATAAACCAGAACAAGAAAAGGAAATTATTTACAAGGGCAAGACCGACATATCATTCATTTACCGCAGGGACGGTAAAGTATATGACGGCAGTCCGGATATTTCCTTTCTGGAAAACGATGAAATTCAAATCTTTTACACTTCCACCAGATACAGGTACATGACACTTATAAGCGTCGACAGGAAGGGACAAGTGTCCTTTTACCAGCCGGGCCCGGACTCACTGCTCGGCAGCATCGAGATTAACATGGGAGCCAAACTCGCCTATCCCAGGAGTATTATACTGGACGATACCAAAGGCTGGGAACTGTTCACCGCTATATTTTCCAACAAACCGGTCAAGAAGCAGGAGGTGGATTCCTGGCTAAAGAACAAAAAAAACACTCCAATGCCGGACCCGGTTTCACTGGAACATGAATTGAACCGGGAACCATTGTCTAAGGAAAGCAAAGTGGCCACGATATTGATAACTAAGGGGTGAATTTAAGGTGTGAGTGTGGAATTAATGCTTATGAATTACAATAGGAAATGTCATTGCGAGCAAAAAACCGATACGGTTACTTCGCGAAGCAATCTCTCTTTAGACCGAATAACCTTTAGAGAGATTGCTTCACAAAGGAACACATTCTTTGGCAGGAGTTCGCAATGACGGAGCGTGCCCTGTAGTACACACAGCATACGACAAGAATAGGATCAAATGAACCACACAAAAATGCTCAAAGTCCTCATCATTTCCGGTCTGTTGATACAGTCAGCCCAGGCCTCCAGATACGCCCTGGTCGTGGGAAGAAATGACGGGGGAAGTGACGTCGAGGACCTGCGGTACGCCGAAACAGACGCGCGACATTTCTCCGGTCTGCTGTCCAGCCTGGCGGAATTTGAGGCTGACAACATCAAAACCCTGATAAACCCGGACAGTCTTGAGATAGAAAAGGAACTCAACCAGTTTGCGGCCCTGTTCAAGCGTGAAAAGGATGCCGACGGCAGCCTGTTTCTCTTTTACTATTCCGGACACGCGGACCATGAGAAATTGAAACTGGGCGAACAGGGCTATTCCCTGAAAAAAATTAAAGATTATTTGGAAACATTCCCTTCCAGCATTCGAATCGGAATCTTTGACGCCTGTCAGAGCGGAGCAGTCACCAGTTTTAAAGGGGGGAGGCTCGGCAAGCCCTTTTACCTGCAGAGCCAGAAAAAAGTTCAAGGACAGGTTATCATAGCTTCCAGCGCCGCCAATGAACTTGCCCAGGAATCCGAGTCCTTAAAGGGTTCAATTTTTTCCCATCACTGGTTCAACGGACTGCGGGGCAGCGCGGATTTTTCCGGCGATCGGAAAGTGACCCTTTCCGAGGCCTATCGTTACGCTTACCGGAAAACCGTTGAAACCACTGCTCTGACCGGCGGGGGCATTCAGCACCCTTCCTACAAGTTCAACATCCACGGCCAGGGAGAAATCCTGCTGACCAACCTGAGCAACAGCAACAGCGGAATCTGGTTTGATAAAAGCTTCCAGGGAAAACACCTGGTCCTCAGTGAGCATTACACCGATGTGCTTGGCGACTTCTTCAAGAAAAAAGATCAGGACGTCTTTATTTCCCTGAATCCGGGAGATTACACGGTCATTAATGTGATGGGAACTGCCACGCGCTTCCATACCTTTTCCATCGGGCAAAAGCAGGTTTACCGTATACATCAGGACTCAATGACTATCAATCCCCTGGCTATCAACAGGGTGAAAGGATCCAATCCGGTAGTGGAAAAATCCATGGAATACACCACTTCCCCCCTGTCCACCTACAGCTGGGGACTGGGAACGGGAGCCGTATCAGGCCTGACCAAGGAATTACAAAGCGAAAATGATTTCCTGAAGCTGGCCTTTTCAAATTCCTTATACATTCAGAATAATTTCCAGATGTTTTTTGATTTCCACTGGATAATTTTCGGCCGGAATTTCGGGGGAGATATAGGTTTTGACTACTTGTTCCACCACTCCAGGCTGCATCCCTTCATCGGCCTGGGCGCCGGCTTCGCGGCCTATGACAAGCAGCACCGCTCCTTTGAGGCTGAGCTCGGGCCCTCGGCCACCGCCCGCTTGGGACTGCTGTTTGACATCAGCAGCCAGGTCCAGCTGCAGGTCCGCGTCCCCTATACCATTGTCCTGAACAAGGCCCTGGACCAGACCGTAGGGTTTGAGCTGGGACTGATGTTCTCCGGCCCCTTCAAGAACGTCAAAGTGCTCCATTATTAATCCGCCTACCTCTTGAACAGCATTCAAACGGTTTAAGAAAAAACCGCAGAAAATGTGCTGCTGGACTTGATACGGTCTCTCAAAACGCCTAGTATTATCATGCCGGACTTGATCCGGCATCTAACTTTAGTAGATTCTGGCATTCGCCAGAATGACATCAGAAAAACCACTTTAAAATAAAATCCTGTTATCCTGTTCTTCTGTTTAAAAAAAAAATAAACAACGAAACACACCTAACTTGAAACAGAAAAGCGTAAAAAAAGAACCTCTGCCGCGATTAACAGGACCTCTTTCGCGGTTTGAGCTGGCCGTTGCCTGCCTGGCTTTCCTCTGGTGCTTTTGCCTTTTGTATAATCAGTTTTTCACCCTGACCAAAATTACCAGCCTGCTTAAACCCACCTCTTATTTCGGTACACTTACCCATTTCTGGAAAAACCTTGGTAAGCCCGATTCCGCATTAAAATTCAGCCAAACCGATTGGCTGGTTTTTGGCCTTATTTTTCTTATTCCTGTGGTGGTGATCCTTATTGAATATGAGTCGGGCGCCCTGAGAAAATTGTGCCGGAGGATAATTGGAAATAAAAAGCTGGAATTTATAATTGTCCCGGCATTCTTCTTGTTGATCTCACGCCATTACCTGCATCCGGGAGATTTTCCTTATACTGCGGATGGGAATTTATACATGGCCAGCGCCAAAGAATTCTATGAGAACCTGAAGATGGGTTTCTTTTCTAACTACTCCACCGCTTTCTACAGCGGCTCTGTCTGCCGCCAATACATGGGCAATCTGTTTGCGGCGCTGGCAGGAACATCAGGTTGGATCTTTGGTTTCTTCCCGGGTGTGAAACTGTTTTTATTGTTGTGCAACGCCCTCTCTGGACTGGGGGCCTACCTGCTGGCAAGGCAACTTACCCGAAACTATCATGCCGCACTGGTCTGCGGTTTTACCTATTGTCTTAACTTCTGGCATTTCTATCAATTAATGGTGATGGGAAGACACCATCTGTCCCTCATGTATCTATGCATGCCCTGGCCGTTTTTCTTTCTGGAGAGGGCGCTCACCCGTTCCGGCGGGCTCTGGAGAAACACGGCCCTCTGCGCGCCGTTTATCCTTATCGCCACCTACAACCATTTTGTGTGGGGCATGTATCTCTTCGGCCTGGTAGTTTTATACGCAATCATAAGAATCTCATCCAATCCAGAATTTCGCAAGGACCGGTCACTTATTATTCACATCGGCCTGGCTTTCTGTCTGACTTTCCTGATGACGGTCGGCAAAACCTCGGCTCCCTTCGTAAAAAAGCATGACTCCATGGCAAATTACACTGCCTCCAAATCTCCCAAGGACATATTTGCTCTTTCAAAAGAAAACAAGATCCAGCTTCACACTCTGTATACATGGCATAATGGACATATTTCCTTTACCAAGCCTCACAAGAGATCCTGGTATAATTCTTATCTTGGTTTGTCCATTTTTGTTTTCGCCCTGTTGGGCCTCTTCCTGTTGAAAAGGCGGTGGGGGGCTGACAGGTCCAAAGTCTTTACAAGTGGAATTTTCTTCATCGGGTCCTTCATTCCGGTGTTTTTCTATTACGAATTGTGCCGCTTTTCCCTGTTTAAGACTCTTTTCTTTTTTCCCAATGAACGGTACCAGACCTTTTTTGTCTACTTTATGTCCGTAAGCGCGGCTTTCGGGGTCCTGTTCTGCCACAGGCTTATTTCAGGGTTTTCTCTCAATCACAAACTAAAACGCGTCCTGATCCTGCTCCCTTTGACGCTGGCAACGCTGGATATCGGGCCTACGTCCTTCCAGCATCCCACAGGAAAAACCAATCCCTGGATTGTGCCTACAGGCGCATATAAGACCTTTGAGAGGATGGTGAATAACAGCCGCTTGAAAGAACAGCTGTTGCCCTATAATATATTTGTTGAACAGGTGTCTGTGCCGGAATATGTATTCTGGGGTTCGGGCAAGCTTATGCGCAAGATAGGGGCCTCCTCCATCGGAGGAACAGAACCGCAAACCGCCCCGAGACAGTTCTTGTATACTTATAACATAATAAACGACCTGGACAAAACCTTAAAGGCCATCTACAACGATACTACCAAACCTTTTCCTACCCACTTTTTTTCAGATTTCTTCTTCCTATGGAATTTCAAGGAGGGCCTGTTCCACCTGAAAGCCAAAAGAAGCTATTTCAAAAACCAGTTCAGATTTCTTGAACGATTAGATAATTTTGTTCACGGTCCCTTTGCCCGTTCCTCCCCTATCATAGCCAGCCTGTCAATGCAACCGGGGAACCTGGAAAGCCTCTCTCTGGAAGAAGCCGAACCCATTAAAAAACTCTTTAGGGACATGAAAATAAACCAAACCACAAAGACAGCCGAAACTATATTTTTCACCAATTCAAAGAATCCGAAAGTGAGGTCCTACCAGGGCACACGTCACCTCAACCTGCCTGAGGGAGATTCCCTGAGACTGGCCGTGACTGACTTTATTGTCAAGCCTAAGAAATACATCTACCATGTGAAAACCGGCAGCGACTGCTTTGTAAGGTTATACACGCCATACTTCAGTTTTTTAAAGGTAAAGGTAAATAACAAACCGGTTGATTTTTTTCCTACCGCCACCTGGAATGTGGGTTTGCGGCTGCCCAAGGGAGAACATATTATTGTCACCGAGGGAGGATGGGACCCCTATGTTTTGGGCGGAAACATACTCAGCCTGCTGGTGCTGGCCCTTACCTGTTTTCTGGGCTACCGGTACCGGGATGAACTTCCTGTCCTCAGAAGGTGGAGTTGAGACCAGGGGTCAGGAGTCAGCTTCTGAGTTCTTATTCCTGAATCCTGATCACTGCAGATACTTGATATAATTTAGAATTTATAATTCTCCTTATCTCTGGCTAAAACCTCCTCCTCACCCCGATACTGTTGCTTATGGCGGAAGGAAGGCCGGGAATGACAGAGTAGAGAATGCTGTAATCCTCATTCACTTTCCAATCTAAATCCAGGTTTCCCCCGTACCATAGAAAGGCGGTTTCAAATGTCCCTCCCTCCTTCCGATCCCCGTAAAATATATTCCCCCCATAACGGTCGAATTCCCCGGCCCAGTTCTCCCGCCAGATAATGGTGGGCCCTATGCCTATCCGAAAAATCAACTCCGGGGTAATGGGTAAACTGAGCCTGGGCGCCAGGTGGTAATAGCCCGCCCATACATTAGCGCAATCTTTGTACAATGATCCAGACGCTCTCAGTATAAGACATTCATAGAGGTAATAATCCACATCCGTCTCCAGGCCAACCTGGAGGACAAAAAAACCTCCTTCATCCACTGCCAGCGCAAAGTCAAATCCCTGTACCCCAAAGGGATGGCAGGTAAGCCCAATGTATTTTACCGCCACAGCCAGATTGCTTTGATCCGCTGGCCCGGAATAAAGAGCGGTCACTGATATCAACAAGACCAGGATTTTTCTGCCGGCAATCATCGTGATTTTCGGGATTGATAATGGCGTCTCATTCCCGATGCCTAATTTAGAATTTAACACTGACAATGGTCCCCAGCCTTCTGACTCCTGACCACTGACACCTGACTCCTACAATTCACTTCTTTTTTTTATATTGGCCCTATCCAAAAAATCCTATGAGAGTCAGCAAACTAGTAGTACAGACCCTGAGGGAAGTCCCGGCTTCCGCTGAAATTCCCAGCCACATATTTCTCCTTCGTGGAGGATATATAAAACAACTGGCAGCCGGGCTGTATTCCATCCTCCCTCTTGGCAAGAGAGTGTTGGCTAAGATCGAGGGAATCATCCGGGACGAAATGGACAGGGCCGGAGGCCAGGAGATCGACCTTCCTTTAGTGCATCCCAGTGAGTTGTGGAAGGAATCCGGGCGGTATCAGTCCATAGGTGATGAATTGGCTCGTTTTAAAGACCGGGGTAAACACGACATGGTCCTTGCCATGACCCATGAGGAAGCTGTCACGGATTTGATTAGAAGCGTGGTTTCTTCCTACAAGCAGCTGCCGTGCATGGTGTATCAGATAAAACTGAAATTCCGCGACGAGCCCCGTTCCCGGGGAGGACTTATCAGAGTCAGGGAATTCATGATGAAAGACGCCTACAGTTTTCATGCAAGCGCACGGGACCTGGATGAATACTACCGCCTAATGTATGACGCCTACATAAGAATTTTCAACCGGGTCGGCATCAATCCGGTGGTGGTTGAGTCCGATACCGGGATTATGGGCGGCAAACTGGCCCATGAGTTCATGCTGGTAAACGCCAGTGGTGAAGATAACCTTATTCTTTCTGAGGACGGAACTTACAAGGCTAACCAGGAAATCGCCCTGTTTAATAGAGAATCATGCCCTGAGGACCCCCTGCCAGTAGAAAAAGTGGCGACCCCGGGACAAAAAACCATCGAAGACGTGAGCGGATTTTTAGGAATTAAGCATAATAAAACCATCAAGTCAGTAATCTTCTTTCATGATGACCGCCTGATACTCACCTTACTTCGAGGGGATCTGGACGTCTCCGAAACAAAGGTGAGGAACTACCTCAAAGTTCCGGAACTGTTTCCCGCTGATGATATTATCATTAAAAAATTCGGAATGGTGCCGGGCTATGCCTCAGCGATAAACGTCCCGGAGAATGAAAATCTGATACTTCTGGTGGACGAGTCAGTGGCACAGGGTAATAATTTTGTGGCCGGTGCCAATCAGGAAGGATTTCATCTCAGAAACGTAAATTTTAGTCGGGACTTTCAGTCCTCACACATAGGGGATTTCGCTCAGGCTCAGAGCGGTCATAAGTGCTTCAACTCCGAGTCCCGATTAAAAGCTGAAAAAGGCATTGAAATAGGCAATATTTTTAAACTCGGTAAAAAGTTTTCTTCTTCCATGAAAGCGGAATTCCTGAACCGGCAGGGCCGGAGCGGCCCTATAATTATGGGATGTTATGGAATAGGCGTTGGCAGGATGATGGCGGCAGTTGTAGAAAACTCACATGACAGTTTTGGACCTGTTTGGCCCCGGGAAATTGCTCCCTACCAAGTCCAGCTTATTAATATAGGCAATGATAAAGAGGTGGTGGAAGCCTGCGAAGAGCTATAC